>NZ_JBFUFS010000011.1:0-146075 GCF_056403335.1 Rhodobacter sp. P2_H5
CCCCCACCCCGACCCCGGCCCCGGCAGCGCCCCTGAGTGCGGCGGCCGCCATCCTCGCCACCGCCTCGTCGATCCCCGCGACGATCCCGATGCGCAAGGCGATCATCCCCGCCGGCCAACCCCTGCCGCCGCAACCCTCGGCCAACGAGATCAGCCCCGAAGCCCTGGCTTCGGTCCGCGAGGTCGAAAAACGCGCCAAGCGGCTGACCCTGATGGAACTGACCGAGCGGACCTGCAAATGGCCGATCGGCGACCCCGCGACCGACGACTTCTGGTTCTGCGGCCTGCCCTCGGTCGCCGGCAAACCCTATTGCGAAGCCCATGTCGGCGTCGCCTTCCAACCGATGAGCGCCCGCCGCGACCGCCGGCGCTAACCTTGGAAGATGGGCACATTGCCCATCCTACCGTCCAACCTCACCGCATCCGGAACCGGGTGCGGAAGCCGAGGAGGGTGAAGAACAGCAAGGGCAGCGCGAACACCGTCTTCGCCCTGAACAAGATGGGTGTGCCTTGCGGCAAGTTCGTAGGGGCCATCAGTACCGGTCTTGATGATGCGATCACCAGTGAAACGCCCTGTGGTGATTACGAAATTGTCGTTCAAGGGATCGCCGGGAAGTGACAGGATATCTGCACTTTCGCCGAAGGTCAGCGTGCGGGCTTAAAGATCAAGATTTCTTTCATTTCTCGCAAAACCATTGCGAATTCAAAGAAGTCCAATTGCAACGCGTTGGAACTTGCTCTCCAACAACAAAACGCAATTCGTAGCCCTGTGTCGAAGCCTTGCCGTGCGGGGACCGTAGGGTCGTGTAGAAGAAGCTGCCCTCTGTGACAGGCAGTGAATAGGTATATTGATCGGGTGTTCCGTAAGGCCAGACCTTAATTCCTGACAGAGAATAGGCCTTGATGACTTCGTCCAAAGTTGACGGGTAGTATTGATGACGCGAATAGTAGTCGTCCAATGCCTCAATTACGGGCTGCAGCGCCCGAATGGCCCATTGTTTGTCCCGCGCGTCAAGATAGGCGGTGCATGCACTCAGAACGGTGAATGCCAGCGCTGGCAGCCAAAGCCCGAATAGACCCAGAGCGCGGTGCATCGGATTTGTCTTCGCTATATTCTTGGCCTTCTTCCGGCTGGATGTGTCTGGCATTTGGCTCTCCTTACCCTCAGCATGGCTGCCCATCCTGCTTCCGGCAAGCGTGAAAGAATGAAGCAAAAGTTAACAGAAATCGTGAAACCGCATGATTTCAACCCCTTAACTCACCTTGCACGCGTGCAATCCTGCCCCTTAACCCCGGGCGCTCTTTCAGGTATATCCCGCCCATGTCGCAGAATCCGCCCAACCTCCGCCCCGACCTCGCCCGTGCCCTCGTTCCTGACGAGCGGCAGACCCGTCCGGATGGCAGCCATCAGCCGACCATCGGCATGGTCTCGCTCGGCTGCCCCAAGGCCCTGGTCGACTCGGAGCGGATCCTGACGCGCCTGCGGGCCGAGGGATATGCCATCTCGCCCGATTATCAGGGTGCCGATGCGGTGATCGTGAACACCTGCGGGTTTCTTGACAGCGCCAAGGCCGAGAGCCTCGGCGCCATCGGCGAGGCGCTGCAGCAGAACGGCCGCGTCATCGTGACCGGCTGTCTGGGGGCGGAGCCGGAGTACATCACCGGGGCGCATCCCAAGGTCCTGGCTGTGACTGGCCCGCATCAATACGAGGCGGTTCTGGATGCGGTCCACCTGGCCGTGCCGCCGCAGCCCAACCCCTTCGTCGACCTTCTGCCCGCCACCGGCGTCAAGCTGACCCCGCGGCATTACAGCTACCTCAAGATCTCCGAGGGCTGTAACCACAAGTGCAAGTTCTGCATCATCCCCGACATGCGCGGCCTGCTGCAATCGCGCCCCGCCCATGCCGTGCTGCGCGAGGCGGAAAAGCTGGTCGAGGCGGGGGTGAAGGAACTGCTGGTGATCAGCCAGGACACCTCGGCCTATGGGGTGGACCGCAAGCATGACCTCTCCCCCTGGAAGGGTGGCGAGGTGCGGGCCCATATCACCGACCTTGCGCGCGAGATGGGCAAGCTTGGGGCCTGGGTGCGGCTCCACTATGTCTATCCCTACCCCCATGTCCGCGACCTGATCCCGCTGATGGCGGAAGGTCTGGTCCTGCCCTATCTCGACATTCCGTTTCAGCATGCCGACCCGGGCGTCCTGAAACGCATGGCCCGCCCCGCCGCCGCCGCCCGCACTCTGGACGAGATCGCCGCCTGGCGCGCGACCTGCCCCGACATCACCCTCCGCTCCACCTTCATCGTCGGCTACCCGGGCGAGACCGAGGCGGAGTTCCAGACCCTTCTCGACTGGATGGACGAGGCGCAGCTCGACCGGGTCGGCTGTTTCCAGTACGAAAACGTCGCAGGCGCCCGCTCGAACGCCCTGCCCGACCATGTGCCCGCCGAGGTCAAGCAGGAGCGTTTCGAACGCTTCATGGAGAAAGCGCAGGCGATTTCCGAGGCCAAGCTGCAGGCCAAGGTCGGCACCACGATCGACGTCATCGTCGACGAGGTCGATGAGGAAGGCGCCACCTGCCGCACCAAGGCCGATGCGCCCGAGATCGACGGCAACCTCTTCATCGACGAGGATTTCGACGGCCTCGCCCCCGGCGACATCGTCACGGTCGAGGTCGAAGAGGCCGGGGATTATGACCTTTGGGGCCGCAGGGTCGGACCCAGCATTTAAGAATCTTTTCCCGCCAAACCGCGCTACCATGCCCCTCCGCAAACAGGGCCGCACTCAAGCGGCCCGAGGACGGAGGGACAAATGAACATTTCGCGGCTTTTTCTGCTGGCAGGGGCAGTCTATCTGATCATCGGCATCGCCATGGGCATCCATATGGCGGCCGGCCAGGATTTCACCCTGGCGCCGGTCCATGCCCATATCAACCTTCTGGGCTTTACCCTGATGACGCTGTTCGGCGTCGCCTACCGGGTGCTTCCCGCGCTGGCAGGCAACATGCTGGCCAAGGTGCATTTCTGGCTGCACCAGCTGGGCGCGCTGGTCCTGCTGATCGCGCTTTTCCTGATGATGAGTGGCATCGTGCCGATGGAAAAGGCCGAAGCGGTGCTCGCGGTATCCTCGATCACGGTGTTTCTGGGGGCGATCACCTGGGCGATCAACCTGTTCCGCAACGCCTGAGTGATACCTAACCCGGTTCGGACAGATAGGCCCGGACCGAGGTCACCACATGGGCAAAGCGGTCGCCGCCCAGATTGACCCCGCCATACCAGCGCGTCACCACGACGATATGGCCGGTCAGACCGGCGCGCTCGATCATCCGCAAGATGACGGCGGAGGCCCCGGCCTCGCCGTCGTCATCCTTGACCGGGGTGCCATCCGCCAAGATCGCCGCCCAGGAGTTGTGGGTGGCCTTGGCGAACTTCTTTTCGGCCTTGAGCCGGGCCAGAAAGGCCTTGATCGCAGCGCGGTCCGCCACCGGCCCGCCCGAGACGGCATAGCGTGAGCCGCGGTCGCGCACGGTGTCGAGGATCTGGCGGAAGTCGTCGGTCATGCGCCGTCAATAGCGGCTGGCCCTGGCGTCTTCCATGACAAATCAGGGCTGCAGCGCCTCGATCTGCGCCTTGTTGCGGCAAAAGGCCGGCAGGGTCTTGGTCTGGGTCGTGACGGACAGAAACTCGGTGCAGCGGTGCGACTGGGTGCAAAGACCGCAGGTATCGATCATCTCGGCCAGTTCGCGGCGGGCGAGCCAGCCATCGGTCACCGCCTCGACCAGGTTGAGCCCGACGACCCGCGCCATGCCCCGCGTCAGACCCCAAGCCCGGGGCGACTCGATATAGCCAATCATGAAAGCCTCCTCTGCCAAGAGTTTCAGCCTGTGCGCAATGCGGCCGGGCTTCCTTGATCCAGATCAAGACGGGGGCAGTTGAACCCAAAAGCAATGCCGCCTATCATGGAGAAATGTTTACAATCGAACACGAATTCGACGCCACCGTGATCACCCTCATCGATGAGGGGGCGGTGCCCTTGGCCGAGGACGTCATCGTCGAGGCTTACGAGGATTGCGTGGTGCTGGAACAGCTGGACCCGGAGACGGAGCAGCCCCTGCGCATCACCCTGTCGCTGCGCCAGGTCGATGACCTGGCGGCGGCGCTGAACCTGCCAGAGGGCATTTACCGGCGCAAGTAACCCGGCTAGGCCCGCGCCTTTGCAAAGGCCTGGTCGGGCCCGGCCAACCTGTCGCGCAGCAGGGCGCGGATTTCGTCCGGGCTGGCGCGTCCGGCGGCTTCGGCCAGAGGCAGGTCATGGGCATGGCGCGCCACCCCCCTGACAAAGCCTGCCACATAGGACGGGCCGGAATCCCCGGCGCCAAAACCTGCGTCGAGCAGGTCGGCCGCATGGGCCAGATCATCGCGCAGCGCCAGAGCATCGGGCACCAGCGAGGGTTCGACATTCACCCCCATCCCGGCGATCTGGTCGGGCAAGGATTGCATCAGAAGATCGCCAAAGACCGCGAGGCTTTCCAGCGGCTTGTCGAGGAAACCATCCGCCCCGGCCTCCAGCGCCACGGCGCGGCCGGTGGCATCGCCCGACATGCCCAGCACCACGGTCCGCGGCAACCGGGTGGCAAGGTCGCGAATCAGCGCCTCCCCCGGCCCATCGGGCAGGCCGAGATCGACGATCACCACATCGGGCCGGTACAGCCGCAGATGCGCCGCCGCGGCCTGCAGCGACTCGGCCCGGCGCAGCCGCGCCCCCAGACGCCGGCACATCAGGCGCAAGGCTTCGGAGGCAAAGCGGCTGTCCTCGACCGCCAGCACCGTAACCCCCCGCAAAGGCACGTCATTCAGGCCCACGGCAGTCCCCTCCCCCGGCAGAGTCAGATCGGGCAGTTCCAGGGTCAGCAGGTTCGGCATCGGATATCCCCCTTGGCTTTGCCCAGACTAAGCACATCATCCCTAAGCGCGTGTTAATGCCACAGCCCTGTCCGCAGGCCAGCGCAGCTCTTGCCGCGCCGCGCCCCAGCCCCCATAACCGGGTGAACTGCCGGAGGATCCCATGATTGGTCGCCTGAACCACGTTGCCATTGCCGTCCCCGATCTGGCTGCGGCCTCAAAGCTCTACGCCGGTGCGCTTGGCGCCGAGGTCGGCGCGCCGCAGGACGAGCCGGCGCATGGCGTGACGGTGGTTTTCATCACCCTTCCCAACACCAAGATCGAGCTTCTGACCCCTTTGGGCGAGAATTCCCCGATCGCGGGCTTTCTGGAGAAGAACCCCTCGGGCGGCATCCATCACATCTGCTATGAGGTGGCCGATATAATCGCCGCGCGCGACCATCTGCGCGCCGAGGGTGCGCGGGTTCTGGGCACCGGCGAGCCGAAGATCGGCGCCCATGGCAAGCCGGTGCTGTTCCTGCATCCAAAGGATTTCACCGGCACCCTGATCGAGCTGGAACAGGCCTGAGCCATGACCATCACCGGCGCCATCGTCCTCTTCTCCGTCACCTGGTTCATGGTGTTCCTCTGCATCCTGCCGACGCGCCAGACCAGCCAGGCCGCCTCGGGCACGGTGGTGCCGGGCAGCGCCGCCTCGGCACCGACCGACCCACAGATCGGCCGCAAGGCCAAGGTGACCACGCTGATCACACTGGTGCTTTGGGGCCTGATGTGCGGTGTCATCATGTCGGGCTGGATCAGCCCCTACGAGACCGACATTTTCGGCCTGGTGCCGCGCGTCAAGCTCTGATCAGCGCTGAATCTGGCGTAGACGCTGGAACAGGTGGGTGAAGGTCGCAGCCCCCAGAACCGGCACGAAAAGGTTGACCAAGGGCAGCGACAGGGGCGCCGCCATCAGCGTGCCCGCCAGCCAGACCTGCCCGATGTTGCGCGCCATGAAGGCGCGCGCCTCAGCCCGCTCCATATGGCGCAGCGCGGCGAGGAGGAAATACTCCCGCCCCAGAAGCCAGCCATTCACCACCATGAACAGGACCGGCGCCAGCGGCCCGAGCGCGAAGGACAGGGCCAGCGCCACAAGGTTGACCACGATCATCAGGATTAGCAGGCCGGCGCCCTCGGTGATCCCCTCCCACAGGCCCAAGGTACGGCCGGGTGGTCCGGGGTAATGCACGACCTCGACCGCCTCGGCCACCTGTTCAAGGAACAGCGCCGAGAAGGCCGAAGCGATCGGCACCATCAGGAAGACCGAGGCCAGCAGCATCAGAAGGGCAAGTCCGATGCCCGCCGCCCAGCCGATGCCGCCGATCGGCCCGATGAAGGGCAAGGAGGCCTGCCCCCCCACCCACCATTCGACAAGCCCCAGAAGACTGAGGAAAATCACGAAGAGCAGACCAAGCGCCAGGGCCACGCCCTGCCAGACCACGCGCAGGAAACGCGGGTCCGACAATTGGCCAAGGGCCGCGAAGAAGCAGGAGAAGACCAGTTACGCCTCCCAGCTGACAATGCGGCCCAACTGCGGGCGGGGGCGGTCGGGGGCCTCGGGGCCTGGGGTGCCGATGTGGACGATGCCGGCAACCAGTTCAGACCCGGTGCAGCCAAAGGCCTCTGCGGCCCAGGTCGCATCATGCGCCGGCCAGCCGGTCAGCCAGCAGGCGCCCCAGCCAGAGGCCTCGGCGGCGTTCACTAGGTTCATGCACAGCGCATGGGCCGAGGCGCGCTGTTCGACCTCGGGCACCTTGGGCGAGGCCTGGGGCGAGGAGATCACCGCCACTGCCAGCTTGCTCGTGTCATAGATCGCGCGGCCCTTGGCGGCCATTTCGGCATCACCGCCGAGGGCCGCGGCCCGCGCTTCTGCCAGATCGCCGAGCCGGGTCATCGCGGCGCCCGACAGCACGATCAGCCGCCAGGGTTCGAGCTTGCCATGATCGGGCACGCGCAGGGCGGCGGTCAGGATCGGCTCCAGCGCGGCGCGGTCGGGCACGGCACCGCCGGGGGTAAAGAACTTGGCGGGATGCGAGCGGCGCTGTGCGAGAAAGGCAAAGGCTTCGAAATTGGGTGCAGGCATAGAAATCTCCATTTGGCACAGGCTTGGCCCGGCAGGGGTGGAACGTCAAGCAGCCTGGCTTTCCGTCGCGCGCTTCAGGGGCTATCCTGCCCGCAGATGCGAAAGGCCAAAGCTTTGCCCCCTCCCTCCGACAGCCCGCCCAAAGGCGCCTGGTCTGCCCGCGCTTTGCCGGGGGCGAGTTTTGCCCTCCACGTCACCCCGCGTGCCCGCAAGACCGCCTTGACCGAAACCCCGGAGGGTCAGCTTCGCGCCTCGGTCACCGCCGCCCCCGAGGACGGCCGCGCCACGGCCGCGGTGGCCGAGCTTCTGGCCCATGCGCTGGGGGTGGCGAAATCGCGCCTGACCCTGATCAAGGGCGCCACCGCGCGCGACAAGGTGTTCCGGCTGGACTAGGCGCAGCGCTCTGATTTTTCGCAGAAAAATCGTGCGCCCTCAGCCAAGCGCCGGGTCCGAGGCCGCCCGCACCAGCCCGGTCAGATCGGCCAGGCTTTCCTTCTGCCGCCCCTCGGCATCGAAATTGGCAGGGGCGAGCCAGGCGGCATAGGCCTCTTTCATCGCAGGCCATTCCCGGTCGATGATCGCAAACCAGGCCGTATCGCGGTTGCGCTGGCGGTAGACGGTGGCCTGGCGGAAAATCCCCTCGTAGGAGAACCCCAGCCGCTGCGCCGCCCGGCGCGACGGCAGGTTCAAGGCATCGCATTTCCATTCATAGCGGCGGTATCCGGCGCGAAAGGCCCAGTTCATCATCAGATACATCGCCTCGGTCGAAGCGCGTGAACCGGCGATCTCGGGGGCGAGGTTGATATGCCCGACCTCGATCGACCCCGCCTCGGGCGTGATGCGCAGATAGGAGGCGACGCCGCCGCAATGCCCGGTGGCGCGGTTGCGCAGGACGTAGAACATCGGGTCGGCGCCGGTTGCACTTTCCTTTGCCCAGCGGTGATAGGCCGAGGCCGAGGAGAAGGGCCCATAGGGCAGATAGTCCCAGACCTGATCCTGGCCGGAATAGGCGCGGAAGAGGTCGGCGGCATGGGCATCGGGGTCCATCCGTTCCAACTGGACATAAGTCCCCGTCAGGGTCTCGCCCTCGGGGCGGACCGGGGGTTTCCAGTCGGGCAACGGAGTTCCGAATTCTTTGACCATGGCGCACCTCTTTTGGCGGACTATGCCCGGTCACTCCGGGAAACGAAAGCCCGTCGGATAGCTGTGCAGCCCGTCGAAATCGGCCTTGCCAAGCTCCAGCCCGGCGGCGCGCAGGGCGGCGTAGCCCAAGGTCAGGTGGAAGAAGAAATTGGGCAGGCCGAAGAGGAAAAGGAACTCCTCGGCAGTCTGATCCAGCTCGGCGGTGCCTGCGATGTGGCGATAGCGCCGCGCTTCGGCGCCGAGGAACTCCTCCGGCCGCATCGCGCCAAGGGTGGCGCGGGCCACGGCCAGACGCGGGGCCAGCGCCTGCGGCAGGTCCGGCACCTCGCGCCCTGCCAGGGGGCAGGCGATGCGCAGGGCAAAGCCCGCGGCCGTGGCGAATTGCTGGCCGGCGGGGAAGGTGTCGGCGATGCGGGAGGACAGAAGCCCCGGCCCGGCAAATTCGATGATATCCTGCACCCGCGACAGGTAATGCCGGAACACCGGCACCGAGGCGCTGTAAAACGGCGAGATCATCGCCATCCGGTCGAAAAAAGGGCAGGACGCATCATCACCTCCGCGCTGAAAGTGACCCTGCCCTGCCCTCTTGTCCAGTATCTCAGTCTTTCGGCACCACCCGCAGGCGGAGTTCGCGCAGCTGTTCGTTCAGGGGCTCGGACGGGGCCCCCATCAACAGGTCTTCGGCGCGTTGGTTCATCGGGAACATGATGACTTCGCGGATGTTCATCTCGTCGGCCAAGAGCATCACGGCGCGGTCGATCCCCATGGCGCAACCGCCGTGCGGCGGGGCGCCGTATTTGAAGGCCTTGACCATGCCGCCAAAGCGCTTGTCGACTTCCGAGTTCGGATAGCCGGCGAGTTCAAAGGCCTTGTACATGATCTCGGGCTTGTGGTTGCGGATGCCGCCGGAGATGAGTTCGTAGCCGTTGCAGGCGAGGTCGTACTGGTAGGCGTAAACCTCCAGCGGGTTGCCCTGCAGCGCCTCGAGGCCGCCCTGCGGCATCGAGAAGGGGTTGTGCGAGAAGTCGATCTTGCCCTCGTCGGTCTTCTCGTACATCGGGAAATCGACGATCCAGGCGAAGCGGAAGGTGTTGACCTCCGCGAGGCCAAGCTCGCGCCCGATCTCGTTGCGCGCCTTGCCGGCGAAGGCCTGGAAAGCCTCGGGCTTGCCGCCAAGGAAGAAGGCGGCATCGCCGAGGCCAAGGCCCAGTTGCAAGCGGATCGCCTCGGTGCGTTCCGGGCCGATGTTCTTGGCGAGCGGGCCTGCGGCTTCCATGCCCGAGCCGTTCTCGGCCTCACGCCAGAAGATATAACCCATGCCCGGCAGACCTTCCTTCTGGGCGAAGGCGTTCATGCGGTCGCAGAACTTGCGGCCGACGGGTTCGCCTTTCGGACCTTTCGGCGCGGGAATGGCGCGGACCTCGGTGCCCTCCTGCTCCAAGAGCTTGGCGAAGACGGCGAAGCCGGAGCCGCGGAAGTGGTCCGAGACGATCTGCATCTTGATCGGGTTGCGCAGGTCGGGCTTGTCGGAGCCGTACCAGAGGAGCGAATCCCGGTAGGCGATGCGCGGCCATTCGCTGGGCACGCTGCAATCGGGGCGGAACTTCTGGAACATGCCCTGAATGACCGGCTGGACGGCGGCGAAGACATCCTCTTGTTCGACAAAGCTCATCTCGACGTCGAGCTGGTAGAAGTCGGTCGGGCTGCGGTCAGCGCGCGGGTCTTCGTCGCGGAAGCAGGGGGCGATCTGGAAATAGCGGTCGAAACCCGCCACCATGATCAGCTGCTTGAACTGCTGCGGCGCTTGCGGCAGGGCATAGAACTTGCCCGGGTGCAGGCGCGAGGGGACGAGGAAGTCGCGCGCGCCTTCGGGGGAGGAGGCGGTGATGATCGGGGTCTGGAATTCGTTGAAGCCTTGATCCCACATCCGGTTGCGCAGATCGCGCACGACGTTGGAGCGCAACATCATGTTCTTGTGCAGCTTTTCACGGCGCAGGTCGAGGAAGCGGTAGGTCAGGCGGGTTTCTTCCGGGTAGTCGACCTCGCCGAAGACCGGCATCGGCAGGTCGGCGGCCTCGCCCAGGACGGTCAGGCCAGTGGCATAGACTTCGATCTCGCCGGTGGGGAGTTTGGGGTTGATCAGGGAAGCATCGCGCTGCTTGACGCGGCCATCGATGCGCACGACCCATTCGGAGCGGACCTTTTCGATCTCGGCAAAGGCCGGGCTGTCGCTGTCGGCGAGGATCTGGGTGATGCCGTAGTGATCGCGCAGGTCGATGAACAGCACCCCGCCATGATCGCGCACCCGATGGATCCAGCCCGACAGGCGGACGGTTTCCCCGACGTTGGAGGTATTGAGACCGTTGCAGGTGTGGCTGCGGTAGGCGTGCATAGGCATCCCCTTTGCGAGGCTTGATGGAACTGGCAGCGATAGAACGCCGCGAAGGTCCGAAGTCAACCCCAACAAGCGGCGGGTTTCCGGCACGGGCGCAACAAAAGGCGCGCTTTCAGCGCAAGGCTTTCATCTCGCCTCTGGCCTGCGGCCAACCGGCTCGGGGTGCCTCCGGCGGGAGTATTTCGGCCAAGCGCAAATCAGAGGCGCTGGCCTCAGAGACGTTGGCCGGTGAGAAGCTTGGGTTGGCTGCCTGCGAGCCCTGCGGCCTGGCGGATGAAGCTGCGGCGCAGACCGGGAAGCGCGTTGACGAGGCCGAGGCCGAGGTCGCGGGCGCCGCGCAGCACGGGGTTGTCGTTGGAGAAGAGGCGGTTGATCGCGTCCATGCCAAGCGCCATCGCGGTCGTGTCAAAGCGGCGCCAGCTTTGGTAACGCTCCAGCACGTCGAGGGCGCCGATATCCTCGCCCCGGCGTTGGGCAGTGACCAGAACCTCGGCCAGGGCCGCCACATCGCGCAAGCCGAGGTTGAGGCCCTGTCCCGCCAGCGGGTGGACGCCGTGCGCCGCATCGCCGACCAGCGCTAGGCGGGGGGCCACGAAGCTTTCGGCCAACGACAGGCTCAAGGGATAGGTGAAGCGGGTGCCGGCCAGTTGGATTTCACCAAGAAAATCGCCGAAGCGCGGGCGCAGCGCCGCCAGAAAGGCGGAATTGTCCAGGGCGGCAATCTCGGCAGCCACAGCGTCCCGCTCGCTCCAGACGATGGAGGAGTGGTGGCCGCCGGCGAGCGGCAGGATGGCGAGGGGGCCGCCGGGCATGAAGAACTGATGCGCGGTGCCGTTGTGCGGCAGCGCGTGAGCGATGGCGGTGACGAGCGCGGTCTGGCCATAGGACCAGCCCTGCCGCCTGATCCCGGCGCGGGCGGCGGTGCCGGAGTTGCGACCGTCGCAGCCGACCACCAGCCGGGCGGTCAGGACGCGGCCTGAGGCGAGGGTCACGCTGCCCGTGCTTTGGGCCACAACCGTTTCGCCGGGCAGAAGGGTGATGGCGGGTTCGGCCTCCATCGCCTGCAGGAAGGCGGCGTAGAGGTGGCGATCCTCGACCATGAAGCCCATCGGGCCTTCCTCGATCTCTGCGGCGTCGAAGTGGAGGGCGAAGGGCGAGGCACCCTCGCCCGCGCGGCCGTCGGAGGCCACGACCTGCAGGATCGGCTGGGCCACCAGCCCGCGCCACACGCCTACCGCCGCCAGAAGGCGCTGCGAGGCGAGGGCGAGCGCATAGGCGCGTCCGTCAAAGCCGGCCTCGGCCCGGGCCTGCAGGGGGCGCGCATCGACCACGGTCACCGACAGCCCGGCGCCCGCCAGCGCCAGGGCCAGGGCGGGGCCGTTCAGCCCGCCGCCCACAATCACGACATCCGCATCCTGTTTCATGCGGCCATCATCGCCGCAGTGCCGCGATTTGTCCATGCGCCGCGGCCTCCACCCCTTCCCCTTTGGCGCGCCCTGCCCTAGCCTGCGCCCGACGATAGAACAGGCAGGACGGGGGCCCGGGATGAGCGGCATTTGGAGCCATATGAGCGCAGCCGACCTTGGCCGCGACATCGAGGCGGGCAAGATCAACCCGGTGGAGCTGACTGAATTCTTCCTCGACGCGATCGCGGCCAGTCCGGTGGGCGAGCGGATCTATGCCCGCACCACCGCCGACCGTGCCCGAGGCGAAGCGATGTCCGCCGCCGCGCGCGCCAAATCCGGTCTGCGCCGGCATGTGCTGGATGGCGTGCCGCTGTCGTGGAAAGACCTGTTCGACACTGCGGATGCGGCGACCGAGGCCGGGTCGGCGCTGCTGAAAAACCGGGTGCCGGTGAAGGATGCGCTGGTCTTGCAGACGGCGACGCTCTTGGGCTCGGTCTGTCTGGGCAAGACCCATATGTCGGAGCTGGCGTTTTCCGGGCTGGGGCTGAACCCGGTCACCGCGACGCCGCCTTGCGTGAATGATGAACAGGCGGTGCCGGGAGGCTCGTCCTCGGGCTGCGCGGCCTCGATCGCCTTCGGGCTGGCGCCGGCGGGGATCGGGTCGGACACCGGCGGATCGGTGCGGATTCCGGCGGCGTGGAATGATCTGGTGGGGTTGAAAACCACGCATGGCCGCCTGTCTTTGCAAGGGGTTGTGCCCTTGTGCGAGAGCTTTGACACCGTGGGTCCGCTGGCCCGCACGGTGGAGGATTGCGCCCTGCTGCTGGGCCTTTTGGAGGGGAAGCGCGCGCCGGATCTGGGCGGCGGCACCCTTGCGGGCGCCCGGCTGGCCGTGCTGGAAACCGTCGGCATGGACACCCTGCGCCCCGAACCCGCCAAGGCCTTCGAGGATGCCGTGGCGCGCCTGACCCGCGCCGGGGCCGAGGTGACGGTGCTGACTGCCCCCGAGGTTTCCGAGGCTTTGACGCTCGCTGGCGTGCTCGTCACCCCCGAGGCCTATGCCATCTGGCGCGAGGCGATCGAGGCGGCGCCGGAAAAGATGTTCCCGCGCATCCTGGAACGCTTCCGCTCCGGGGCGGAGACCTCTGGCGCCGACCATATCGCGGCGCGGCGCCGCCTGATGCAGCTGCGCGCCATCTGGGCCGAGCGGAGCCGGGGTTATGATGCCGTGATCCTGCCAACCTCGGCCATCCTGCCGCCCAATGCCAACCGACTGATGACCGACAACGACTACTACGTCACCGAAAACCTGCTGGCCCTGCGCAACACCCGGATCGGCAACCTTCTGGACCAGACCGTGCTGACCCTGCCGACCAGCCAACCCTCTTGCGGGATCTCTTTCATGGCCGGGCCGGGGCAAGAGGCGCGGCTTCTGCGGCTGGGGGCTGCGGCCGAACGCGCCCTGGGCTAGGCCAGCGCCAAAGCCCGGCCTGCAAGCCCTTGGTTTTGCGTGGCGGAGGCGGAGATCCGCCGCCTTCACCGCAACCATTATGCCACAATTGCACAGCACAACCCCAACCACCGCTTAGGTTTTTCTGGACCCCGCCTGCGGCTGCGGCTACCTTGGGGAAAACGGGGCGATACGACCCCGAGGGCAGAGGCATCATGGCGTTTCCAGAGCGGTATTCCAACCTGCCGGATTATGCGTTTCCGCGTTTGCGGAAGCTTTTGGACAGTCACGCGCCGGGCGGCGCGCCCGTGGCCATGACCATCGGCGAGCCGCGCCATCCGATGCCGGAGTTCGTGGCGCCGATTCTGGCGGCCCATATCTCGGGCTTCGCGGTCTATCCGCCGAACGATGGCACGCCGGAGCTTCTGGCGGCCATCTCGGGCTGGATCGGGCGGCGCTATGGCGTGAGCCTGGCCGAAGACCGGATCATGGCGCTGAACGGCACGCGCGAGGGGCTGTTCAACGCAGCCATTGCGGTGTCGCCCGAGGTCAAGAATGGCAAGACGCCGGCTTTCCTGATCCCGAACCCGTTTTATCAGGTCTATACCGTGGCCGCCGTCACCGCAGGCGCCGAGCCGATCTATGTGCCCGCCACCGCCGCGACCGGCTTTCTGCCGGATTATGCCGAGCTTTCGCCCGAGATCCTGGACCGGGTCACCGTTGCCTACCTTTGCTCGCCCGCCAATCCGCAGGGGGCGGTGGCGAGCCGGGACTATTGGGCCAACCTGTTGCATCTGGCCGAAAAGCACGATTTCAAGATTTTCGCCGACGAATGCTATGCCGAGATCTGGCGCACCGCGCCGCCCCCCGGCATCCTGCAGGTCGCGGCCGAGGTCGGGGCCGATCCGGAACGGGTCTTCACCTTCCATTCGCTGTCCAAACGCTCCAACCTGCCCGGCCTGCGGTCGGGCTTCGTGGCGGGCGGCGCGCAGGGCATCGCGCAAATCCGCAAGCTGCGCTCTTTCGCTGGCGCCCCCCTGCCCCTGCCGATCCAGCGCGTGTCCGAAGCTGCTTGGGCCGACGAGGCCCATGTCGAGGCCAGCCGCGCGCTTTATCAGGAAAAGTTCCGCCTCGCGGCCGAGGTCTTTTCCGGCCTGCAGGGCTTTGATCTGCCCGCGGGCGGTTTCTTCCTCTGGCTGCCCGTCGAGGACGGCGAGGCGGCGACGCTGAAGCTTTGGCAGGAGACCGGCGTCCGGGTCCTGCCCGGCGCCTATCTGTCGCGTGACTACAAGGGGTTCAACCCCGGCAAAACCTATATCCGGGTCGCTCTGGTGGCCCCCAAAGAAGAAATGCAGCACGGGCTGATCAAGCTGCGTGACTGCCTCTACGGTTGAGGGAAGAACATGGCATCCTACCAAGCACGTCAGCGCGATCCCCTTCTGGATCAAAGGGTTCAAGCCATGCTGGAACGCCGGGGGCGCGAGCTTTTCGGCCTGTTCCTGATCGCGGTGGCGGCGGCCTTCGCGCTGATGCTGGTATCTTATTCGCCCGATGATCCGGGCTGGATGGTGGCAACCGATCAGCCCGCCCACAACGTGCTGGGCCGGATCGGGGCGGCGATCTCCTCGACGCTGATGACGGTGGGTGGCCTCGGGTCCTGGGGGATTCCGGCAGTGCTGCTGGCCTGGGGCGTGCGCTTTGCCAGCCATCAGGGCGCCGACCGCGCCGTGGCCCGTGTGGTCTTTGCCGTGATCGCCATCGCCCTCGGCTCGGTCTATGCCGCAACCCTGGTGCCGGGCCTGCACTGGCCGCATTCCTTCGGCCTCGGCGGGCTTTTCGGCGACACGATCCTCGCCTCGCTTCTGGGCATCATGCCGGGCAGCGCCGTGATCGCGCTGAAGCTTCTGAGCCTGATCGTCGCCGTGGCCTTCATCGCGATGCTGCTGTTCGTCACCGGCTTCAACATGCGGGAACTGATGCTGATCGCGGGCTTCCTCGCCCTCGGTCTGGTCGTGGCCTATTCCGGCCTGATGGCCGCCCTTGGCAAATCGGCGCAGGGCTCGGTTCTGGCCGCCCAGACCCTCGGCAGCCGCTGGAAGGAACGCCGCGCCACCAGCGCCGAGCGTGCCGCCCTTGACTATACCGCCCGCCAGACCGCCAAACAGGCCGCCCGCGCCGCCGCCATCGGCACCGCCCGCATGGTCGAGGCCGAGGAGGACGACGAAGTCGTCTACACCCCCGCCCCCTACCAGACGCGCGCCGAAACCCGGGCCGAACAGGGCGCCCGCCCCGCCATCCTGCGCGCCGACCCGCGCCCGCAGCCCGACGCCGCCGAATATGCCCCGCCGAAAGAGCGCACCAGCCTCCTGGCCCGCCTGCCCTCGCTGATGCGGCGTGAGGTCGAGCCCGAACACGAACTGATCGAGCCGCCGCTGTTCGCCGACCAGCCCGCCCCCTCCGAAGATCGCATCAAGGCCCGCATCTCCTCGGTGATCCGCTCGCGCAGCGGCGAGCCGGAGGCCAATCTCTCGCCGATCACCGCCGCGATCCAGCGCCGCGAACCCGCCGTGACGGCGGCCATGGCAGCCGTGCGCGCCGTGACCGCCCGCCCGGCGGTGACCCGGGCGCCCCTGGTCGCCGACACCCGCCCCGGCCCGGTGACCCCGCGCACCGCGCCGCAGCAACCCGGCCTGCGCATCAGCGAACCGCCGGTCACCTCGGCCCATATCCCCGAGGCCTGGGACGAAGAAGAACTGCCGATCGCCGCCGCCTGGGCCGACGAGGAGGACGACTTCTCCCCTGCCCCAGCACTGGCCCCAGTAATGGCGCCCCTCATGCCCGCCCCGGCCGCCCCGCGCGCGCCCATCGTGGCCGAGCGCCGCCCCGCCGCCCCGCTGGTCCAGCCCGCGATCAAGAAGCCCGCCCCCTCGCGCCAGGCGATTGCGGAAGAACAGCCGCGGATGATGTTCGACGACAAGGGCGCCTCGGCCTACGAACTGCCGCCCTTGGGCCTCCTCGCCTCGCCCTCGACCATCGTGCGCAACCCGCTGTCGACCGAGGCGCTGGAAGAAAACGCCAGGATGCTGGAATCGGTGCTGGACGACTACGGCGTGCGGGGCGAGATCGTCGCCGTCCGCCCCGGCCCGGTCGTCACGCAATACGAGCTGGAACCGGCCCCGGGCCTGAAAGCCTCGCGCGTGATCGGCCTGTCGGACGACATCGCCCGTTCGATGTCGGCCCTCTCGGCCCGCGTCTCCACCGTGCCGGGCCGCACCGTCATCGGCATCGAACTGCCCAATGCCGTGCGCGAAAAGGTCGTGTTGCGCGAGATCCTCTCGGCCCGCGAATTCGGCGACAGCTCGCTGCGCCTGCCGCTCGCCCTGGGCAAGGACATCGCCGGCGAGCCGATCATCGCCAACCTCGCCAAGATGCCCCACCTTCTGATCGCCGGGACCACCGGTTCGGGCAAGTCGGTCGCGATCAACACCATGATCCTGTCGCTGCTCTACAAGCTGACGCCGGACGAATGCCGCCTGATCATGATCGACCCGAAAATGCTGGAACTTTCCGTCTACGACGGCATCCCGCACCTTCTGTCCCCCGTCGTGACCGACCCGAAGAAGGCCGTCGTCGCGCTGAAATGGGTGGTCTCCGAGATGGAGGACCGCTACCGCAAGATGTCCAAGATGGGCGTGCGCAACATCGAAGGCTACAACGGCCGCGTCCGCGAAGCGCTGGCCAAGAACGAGATGTTCAAGCGCACCTTCCAGACCGGGTTTGACGAAGACACCGGCGAGCCCGTCTTCGAGACCGACGAATTCGCCCCCGTCACCCTGCCCTATATCGTGGTGGTGGTGGACGAGATGGCCGACCTGATGATGGTCGCCGGCAAGGAGATCGAGGCCTGCATCCAGCGTCTGGCCCAGATGGCGCGCGCCTCCGGCATCCACCTGATCATGGCGACCCAGCGGCCCTCGGTCGACGTGATCACCGGCACGATCAAGGCCAACTTCCCGACCCGGATCTCCTTCCAGGTCACCTCCCGCATCGACAGCCGCACCATCCTGGGCGAGCAGGGCGCCGAGCAGCTGCTGGGCATGGGCGACATGCTCTACATGGCCGGCGGCGCCAAGATCACCCGCATCCACGGGCCTTTCGTGTCGGATGAGGAAGTCGAAGAGATCGTCGCCCACCTGAAGAGCTTCGGCCCGCCCGAATACATGTCCGGCGTCGTCGAAGGCCCCGAGGACGAAAACGCCGCCGAGATCGACGGCCTTCTGGGCCTTGGCGGCGACGGGCTTGACGACAGCCTCTACGACCAGGCCGTCGCCATCGTGGCGCGCGATCGCAAATGCTCGACCTCCTACATCCAGCGCAAACTGGGCATCGGCTATAACAAGGCCGCGAAACTGGTGGAGCAGATGGAGGAACACTCGGTCATCACGGCCGCGAACCATGTGGGCAAGCGCGAGATCTTGATCGAGGAGCGGTGAGGGGGCGAACTCAATTTCAATGAGAGACGACTTCTCCAAGGCGATAGCAACAGAACTTGCAAGACGAGCCGGATATAGATGCTCAAACCCGAGTTGTCAGAGTCCGACTGTTGGTCCTAGCGGCGCAACTGGTAGTGCAAGCATAGGCGTTGCTTCACACATAGCCGCCGCTGCACCCGGCGGGCCGCGCCACGACAAGTCGCAATCGTCAGAACAGCGCTCCGGCATAGAAAATGGGATATGGCTTTGCCAAAAATGCAGCCGCTTAATTGACTCTGATGTTGCCGGCCATGCAACCGTCCTGCTTTTGGAATGGCGTGAACTTGCCAACATGAGGGCGGCACTCGCTCTGCGTGGTCTCGAGATTGTAGCAAGAAGGGGCTTTGCTGAACTAGAAGGAAAGATGCCCGAACTCTTTGAAGAAATGAGGCAGGACTTGGCAGATGCGCCATTCACCCGCGAATTCATAGCAATGTCGAACACATGGTCTTACAATGGACCGGCGCATCCGTATTTTAACTACTTTTTTGAAGACCACGAGCACTTGCTCGGAAAGCTCAAAGTATGCGTAAACTATGGTGCAATCGTCGAGACAACTTCTAATGAAGTGTCGCGATATGAGTTCACCGAGGATTTCGTAGAGTATCTCGGCAGAACCTCCCGATCTGACATCTAGAGGACTGCGGGATGAATGCACCCGGTTCCCGCCCGATTTGTCCCGCGACAAATCGGGCCGCGCCTGCCTGCCCCCGGGCAGGCGCGTTACCGCGCCGGCCCCAGTCAGGCGCGTCCCGATTTACCTCCACCTGTCCCATGCCCCACGCCTCTTGGTCTGCGGCTTGCGCCTTCGACCAAGGGGCCGGGGGGCCTGCCACTGGCAGGCCCCCTTTTCGGCCCCGGCGCCTCGCGGCAAAGGTCTGATGCGGCAGCCTTGCGACCTTACAGGAAGGAATAGGGCAGGAAGGACCGGCGGTCGTGGTCGATCGCCAGTTTGCGGTTCAGGGGCGGAACGGCGCGTTGGTAGCAGTCGCTGCGCTCGCAGATCCGGCAGGAGATCCCGATCGGGTCGAAACTGGCCTTGTCCACCGGGCCCAGACCATCGGCATAGACGAATTCCTGGGCATGGGTCACCTCGCAGCCGAGAGCTATGGCAAAGCGCCGGTGCGCCGAGGCGAAGCCGCCGCCGGTCTTGACCACCTCGGTCGCCACGCACAGATAGCGCGCGCCGTCCGGCGTCTCGGCCAGTTGGCGGATGATCCGGCCCGGGGTCTCGAAGGCGCCGTGCACGTTCCACAGCGGGCAGGCCGCGCCGAAGCGGGCGAATTGCAGGCGGGCGGCGCTGTGACGCTTGGTGATGTTGCCGGCGCGGTCGATGCGGGCGAAGAAGACCGGGATGCCCTTGGCCTCGGCCCGCTGCAGGGTGGAGAGCCGGTGGGCGATCTGCTCCAGGCTGGCGCCGAAGCTGGCGGCCAGAAGCTCCAGATCATGGCGCAGGTCGCGCGCGGCCTTGCGGAAGGGGGCATAGGGCAACAGAAGCGCCCCGGCGAAGTAGTTGCACAGGCCGATCCGGCAGATCTCCTCGGCCTGAACGGTGCGGAAATTGGCGCGGGCGATGGTGGCGGCGATGATGGGGGCGGCCTCGATCGCGCCGATCTGGAAGGCCATCTGGAAGGCCCGCGTGGGGGTGGCGGCATAGTCGTCCAGCGCCAGGATGCGCGACTTGGCGTCAAAGCGGCGGATCACCCGGTCCTGCGGGTCGGCCCGCGTCACCCGGATGCCATGTGCGACATCCAGATGGCGTTCCAGCCGCATGCTGACATCGCGGTCCGGCAGGCCCAGCCGCCCGGCAAGCCGCTCGGCCGCACGGTCGAGGTCATCGACGTAATTGTCGACGAAATGGAAGAAGTCGCGCACCTCGTCATAGGGGCTCGGCTCGGCCTGCATCGCCTGCCCGCCCAGACGGTCGTCCAAGGAGGCCAGCTGTTCACTATTGCGCTGATAGGCCTGATGGCAGACGATCAGCGCATGGGCCAGGGAGGGCGCATTTTGCGTGACGAGCTTGAGATCCTGCAAGGACTGTACATAGGGCCGGAAGATCGGATCGGCCAGGGCCTCGCTCAAGGCCGACAGGAGCCGGTCGCTTTCACTTTCCGAAATCGAGGCGATGTCGAAGCTGAACTTCTCGGCCAGGGCCAGCAGGACCGAGGCCGAGACCGCGCGATGGTTCTGCTCGATCTGGTTCAGGTAGCTTGCCGAAATCCCCAGACGTTCGGCGAAGGCCGCCTGTGTCGCATGAACGCTTTCGCGCAGCTCCCGCACCTTGCGCCCGATGAAGAGTTTGCGCGTGGCCATTTGCAACTTTGCATAAATGAGATTGTGTTATTTGCATATCATGCTTTCGCACACGTTCAAAGCTTCTTTCCGGGCGCACTGTCGCATAGAGGCAATGCAATGCGGATATGCGGGGGAGCCGTTCGATGAAAGACGTGTTGCAAGAGCTTGAGACGCGGCGTGCGGTGGCGCGGGCGGGAGGTGGTTTGCGGCGGGTCGAGGCGCAGCATGGCAAGGGCAAGCTGACGGCGCGGGAGCGGGTGGAACTGCTGCTCGACGAGGGCTCGTTTGAAGAATTCGACATGTTCGTGGCCCACCGCTGCACCGACTTCGGCATGGAATCCGACCGGCCCGCGGGCGATGGCGTGGTGACCGGCTGGGGCACGGTCAATGGCCGGATGGTCTATGTGTTCAGCCAGGATTTCACGGTGTTCGGTGGGTCCCTGTCGGAAATCCATGCCGAAAAGATCTGCAAGATCATGGATATGGCGATCCAGAACGGCGCGCCGGTGATTGGCATCAACGATTCCGGCGGCGCGCGGATTCAGGAAGGGGTGGCCTCGCTGGCAGGCTATGCCGAGGTGTTTCAAAGGAACATCATGGCCTCGGGCGTGGTGCCGCAGATCTCGCTGATCATGGGGCCCTGTGCCGGTGGGGCGGTCTATTCGCCCGCCATGACCGACTTCATCTTCATGGTGAAGGATTCCTCCTACATGTTCGTCACCGGCCCCGATGTGGTCAAAACCGTGACGAATGAGGTGGTGACGGCGGAAGAACTCGGCGGCGCCTCGACCCATACCAGGAAAAGCTCGGTTGCCGATGGCGCCTATGAGAACGACATCGAGATGCTGGCCGAAGCGCGCCGGTTGATCGACTTTCTGCCGCTCAACAACCGCCAGAAGGCCCCGGTCCGCCCCTTCTTCGACGCGCCCGACCGGCTGGAGTCGAGCCTCGACACGCTGATC
The DNA here is from genome assembly GCF_056403335.1 of Rhodobacter sp. P2_H5. Lineage (NCBI taxonomy): Bacteria > Pseudomonadati > Pseudomonadota > Alphaproteobacteria > Rhodobacterales > Rhodobacter > Rhodobacter sp. P2_H5. Next base: position 21,208 of record NZ_JBFUFS010000011.1, read on the forward strand.
CCGGACAACCCGAACCAGCCCTATGACATGAAGGAACTGATCCTGAAGGTCGCGGACGAGGGCGATTTCTTTGAAATCCAACGCGATTTCGCCGGCAACATCATCACCGGCTTCATCCGGCTGGAGGGCCAGACGGTCGGCGTCGTGGCCAACCAGCCGATGGTGCTGGCGGGCTGCCTCGACATCGACAGCTCGCGCAAGGCCGCGCGGTTTGTCCGCTTCTGCGACGCCTTCGAAATCCCGATCCTGACCTTTGTCGATGTGCCGGGCTTCCTGCCCGGGGTGGCGCAGGAGTTGGGTGGCGTCATCAAGCACGGCGCGAAGCTGCTGTTCGCTTACGGCGAGGCGACGGTGCCGAAAGTGACTGTGATCACAAGGAAAGCCTATGGCGGGGCCTATGACGTGATGGCATCGAAACACCTCCGCGGCGATTTCAACTACGCCTGGCCCACGGCGGAAATCGCCGTGATGGGGGCCAAGGGCGCGGTGGAGATCCTCTACCGCTCCGAACTTGGCGACAAGGACAAGATCGCCGCCCGCGTGGCAGACTACGAGACCCGCTTTGCCAACCCCTTCGTGGCGGCCGAAAAGGGCTTCATCGACGAGGTGATCCGCCCGCAATCGACCCGCAAAAGGGTCGCCCGGGCCTTCGCCTCGCTCAGAAGCAAGAAGTTGACCAACCCTTGGAAAAAGCACGACAATATCCCGCTGTGAGGTAAAGCCATGTTCAAGAAGATCCTGATCGCGAACCGTGGCGAGATTGCCTGCCGGGTGATCAAGTCGGCCCGCAAGATGGGCATTGCCACCGTCGCCGTCTATTCCGACGCCGACCGAAATGCGCTCCACGTCAAGATGGCGGACGAGGCCTATCACATCGGCCCCTCCCCCGCCGCGCAAAGCTATATCGTGATCGACAAGATCCTCGAGGCCGTCCGCGCCACCGGGGCTGAGGCGGTCCATCCGGGCTATGGTTTCCTGTCGGAAAACCGCGCCTTTGCGGCGGCCTTGGAGGCCGAGGGCGTCGTTTTCATCGGCCCGCCCTCTTCGGCCATCGAACAGATGGGCGACAAGATCACCTCGAAAAAGATCGCCCAGGCGGCCGGGGTTTCGACCGTGCCGGGCTACATGGGCCTGATCGCCGATGCCGATGAGGCGGTAAAAATCTCCGGCCAGATCGGCTATCCGGTGATGATCAAGGCCTCCGCCGGCGGGGGCGGCAAGGGCATGCGGATCGCCTGGGACGATGCCGAGGCGCGCGAAGGCTTCCAGTCCTCGAAGAACGAGGCCGCGGCCTCTTTCGGCGACGACCGGATCTTCATTGAAAAGTTCGTGACGCAACCCCGCCACATCGAGATCCAGGTTCTGGCCGACAAGCATGGCCACACGCTTTACCTGAACGAGCGCGAATGCTCGATCCAGCGCCGCAACCAGAAGGTCATCGAAGAGGCGCCCTCGCCCTTCCTCGACGAAGCCACCCGCAAGGCGATGGGCGAACAGGCTTGCGCCTTGGCCCGCGCGGTCGGCTATACCTCGGCCGGCACGGTCGAATTCATCGTCGACGGCAACCGCAACTTTTACTTCCTGGAAATGAACACCCGCCTGCAGGTCGAACACCCGGTGACCGAACTGATCACCGGCATCGACCTTGTCGAACAGATGATCCGCGTGGCTTACGGTGAGGCGCTGCCCTTCGCCCAAAGTGACGTCAAGATCAACGGCTGGGCGATGGAATCCCGGCTTTACGCCGAGGACCCCTACCGCAAGTTCCTGCCCTCGATCGGCCGCCTGACCCGCTATCGTCCCCCGGTCGAAGGCGCCACCGAGCGCGGCGGCGTGGTGCGCAATGACACCGGCGTCTTCGAAGGCGGCGAGATCTCGATGTTCTACGACCCGATGATCGCGAAGCTTTGCACTTGGGCGCCGACCCGCGGCGAAGCCATTGAGGAAATGCGTCTCGCGCTCGACACCTTCGAGGTCGAGGGCATCGGCCACAACCTGCCCTTCGTCGCCGCCGTCATGGACCACCCACGCTTCACCAGCGGAAACATCACCACGGCCTTCATCGCCGAGGAATACCCTGACGGCTTCAAGGGCGCCACCCTGCCGCCCGAGGTGATCCGCCAGGTGGTGGCCGCCGCCGCCGCGATGAACCGCGTGGCCGAGATCCGCCGCACAAGGATCTCCGGCACGATGGACAACCACAAGCGCCATGTCGGCGACCAATGGGTGGTCGATCTGCAAGGCGAACGGGTCGCGGTCACCATCGCCGCCGACAGCGACGGCTCGACCGTCACCTTCGAGGATGGCACCAGCCTGCGCGTCCGCTCCGACTGGCAGCCCGGCCAACCTCTGGCCCGGCTTTCGGTCGAGGGCGCGCCCCTGGTGATGAAGGTCGGCAAGATCCCGATGGGCTTCCGTCTGCGCCTGCGCGGCGCCGACCTCAAGGTTCTGGTCCGCAGTCCGCGCGCCGCCGAACTTGCGCTGCACATGCTGGAAAAGGCCCCGCCGGACACCTCGAAATACCTGCTCTGCCCGATGCCCGGCCTTCTGGTCAAACTCGCAGTGGAAGAGGGCGACGAGGTCGAGGAGGGCCAGACCCTCGCCACCGTAGAAGCGATGAAGATGGAAAACATCCTCAAAGCCACCCGCGCCGGCGTGGTCAAGAAAGTTCGCGCCGCCGCCGGCTCCAGCCTCAAGGTCGACGACATCATCCTCGAATTCGCCTGACCCTTTCATACTTGTGCAAATATCCTCGGGGGTCCGGGGGCAGACAGCCCCCGGCTCCGCAGCCCGAAACAGGAACACAACCATGACCACCCGCGCCGACTGGGAAGCTCTCGCCACCAAGGACCTCAAAGGCAAATCGCCCGAGACCCTCACCTGGCACACGCTGGAAGGCATCCCGGTCAAGCCGGTCTATCTGGCCGAGGATGTGGCGGACCTGCCCCATATGGGCGGCGCCCCCGGCCTCGCCCCCTTCACGCGCGGCGTGCGCGCCACGATGTACGCGGGCCGCCCCTGGACGATCCGGCAATACGCGGGCTTCTCGACGGCGGAGGAGAGCAACAACTTCTACCGCAAGGCCCTCGCCGCCGGTCAACAGGGCGTCTCGGTCGCCTTCGACCTCGCCACCCACCGCGGCTATGACTCCGACCACCCGAGGGTCGTGGGCGATGTCGGCAAGGCCGGGGTTGCGATTGACTCGGTCGAGGACATGAAGATCCTCTTCGACGGCATCCCGCTCGAAAAAGTCAGCGTTTCCATGACGATGAACGGCGCGGTCATCCCGATCCTCGCCAATTTCATCGTCGCGGGCGAAGAACAGGGCGTTCCGCGCGCCGCCCTGTCAGGGACAATCCAGAACGACATCCTCAAAGAATTCATGGTGCGCAACACCTATATCTACCCGCCGGAACCTTCGATGCGCATCGTGGCCGATATCATCGACTATACCGCGCGCGAGATGCCGAAGTTCAACTCGATCTCGATTTCCGGCTATCACATGCAGGAGGCCGGGGCGAACCTGGTGCAGGAACTGGGCTTCACCCTCGCCGATGGCCGCGAATATGTCCGCACGGCGCTGGCGCGCGGCATGGCGGTGGACGATTTCGCCCCGCGCCTGTCCTTCTTCTTCGCCATCGGGATGAATTTCTTCATGGAGGCGGCGAAACTGCGCGCCGCGCGCCTGCTCTGGCACCGCATCATGTCCGACTTCGGCGCCAAGAAACCCGAAAGCCTGATGCTGCGCACCCATTGCCAGACTTCGGGCGTCTCCTTGCAGGAAAAAGACCCCTATAACAACGTGATCCGCACCGCTTACGAGGCGATGGCGGCGGCGCTCGGCGGCACGCAGAGTCTCCACACCAATGCGCTGGACGAGGCGATGGCCCTGCCCACCGAATTCTCCGCCCGGATCGCCCGCAACACCCAGCTGATCCTGCAGGAAGAAACCGGCATCACCCATGTCGCAGACCCCCTCGCAGGCTCCTATTACGTTGAAACCCTGACCGCGCAGCTGGCTGAAGAGGCCTGGAAGCTGATCGAAGAAGTCGAGGCGCTCGGCGGCATGACCAAGGCCGTGGCCTCCGGCATGCCCAAGCTGCGCATCGAGGCTTCTGCCGCCAAGCGCCAGGCCCTGATCGACCGCGGCGAAGAGGTGATCGTCGGGGTCAACAAATACAAACCCGCGACGGAAACCGGCGTGGATATCCTGTCGATCGACAATATCGCTGTCCGCGACAGCCAGATCGCCCGCCTGCAATCGACCCGCGCCGCCCGCGATGAAGGCGCGGCCCAGGCCGCCCTGCAAGCCCTCGAACAGGCCGCGCGCAGCGATGGCAACCTCCTCGCCGCCGCCGTCGTGGCCGCCCGCGCCCGTGCCACCGTTGGAGAGATTTCGACCGCCATGGAAAACGTCTTCGGCCGCCACCGCGCGGAGGTCAAAACCCTCGCTGGCGTCTATGGCGCCGCCTATGATGGCGACGCAGGCTTTGAAGCGATCCAGAAGGATATCAAGGACTTCGAAGAGGCCGAGGGCCGCCGCCCCCGGATGCTGGTGGTCAAGATGGGCCAGGACGGTCACGACCGCGGCGCGAAAGTCATCGCCACCGCCTTCGCCGACATGGGCTTTGACGTCGACATGGGCCCCCTGTTCCAGACCCCGGAAGAGGCCGCCCAGGACGCCATCGACAACGACGTCCATGTCGTGGGCATCTCCTCCCAGGCCGCCGGCCATATGACCCTTGCCCCGAAACTGATCGAGGCGCTGCGGGCCAAGGGCGCCGGCGACATCATCGTGATCTGCGGCGGCGTCATCCCGGTGCAGGATTACGATTTCCTGAAAAAGGCCGGCGTCAAAGCCATCTTCGGCCCCGGCACCAACATCCCCAGAGCCGCAGCCGAAATCCTGACCCTGATCCGCAGCCAGGAATGACCCCCGCCCCTTCCGATTTCATTGGTCCATAAATATCCCACAGGGGTCTGGGGGTGTGAAACCCCCAGCCTTGGGCCGAGTCAAATCCTCCGCCCGGTCATCTGCTCACGCCAGCCGCAACGCGCCCTGCAGCGCGCGGTGGGAGGCGCATATAAACCCCGCCCCCGCCGCGGTCAGGATGGCGGCATGGGACGCCTCCTGTCCCGCGAGATGGCTGCCGCCGACAAAGCCAAGGCAGCGCATCCCGGCTGCCATTGCAGCCCGGACCCCGGCCGGGGCATCCTCGACCACCAAGGTGCGTGCAGGGACGATGCCCATTTGCGCTGCGGCATAAAGGAACAGGTCCGGCGCGGGCTTGCCGCGCGCCACCATCTCGGCACTGAAGGCACGGCCGGCGAAACGCTCCCGCAGGCCGATGGCGCGCAGGGCGTTGTCCAGCCGGTCAACCGAACCGCCGGAGCCGATGCAATAGGGGATCCCTGCCCGGTCGAGCAGGTCCAGCGTCTCCGTCGCCCCCGGCACCGCCCGCAACTCGGTCGCGTAGCGGGTGAAGAGGCGCTGGTGCCAGACATCGGGGAAATCCGCGGCACAGGGTCGCCCGCTGCGCTCGGCGATGAAGGCCATGTGGTCGCGGGTGGAGGCGCCGAGGAATCTGCCCTGCGCCTCCGCCGCCGTGATCGCAGCCCCGCGCAGGGTCATTTCGGCGGCCAGTTCTTCGATGGCGATGCCCTCGCTGTCGGCGAGGACACCGTCGAAGTCGAAGATCACCAGCCCAAGGTCGGAAACATCCTCCATCCTCAGGCCCCGTAGGGGATCCAGATCGTCTTGACCTGACAGGCCCGGCGCAGGAAGCCCGCCCCCTGCCCCTGTGCTGGATCACGCCAGTCGCGCGCCAGCCCCTCATCGGTCCAGACCGGCTTGAGGTTGCCCGCACTCGCCGCTTCGACCACTGCCACGCCCGCGACGCTGCCGCAGTACCAGAGCGCCGCCACCTCGTCATGTTCGGCCAGCGTCTTGGCCAGCGCCTCGCGGTCGCCGGTCAGCAGGTTCACGACACCGGCGGGAAGGTCCGAGGTCTCGAACACCTGATAAAGCCGCGCCGCGATCAGCGGCTGGCTTTGGCTCGCCACCGCCACCACCGCATTGCCCATCGCGAGGGCGGGAAGGACCAGCGACATCAGGCCCAGAAGCGGGGCCTCATCGGGGGCAACGATGCCCAGAACGCCGAAGGCCTCGTTCACCGTCATCGTGACATGTTTGGTCTTGGTCGCGGTCACCGCGCCGTCGAACTTGTCGGCCTGGGCCGCGTACCAGAAGGCGCGGCGGATGGTGGCTTCGACCTCTTCGGCGGGCTTGGGGCTGGCACCCGTGGCGGCAAGGGCTGCCACAAACTCCTCGCGCCGCTGTTCGAGGTTTTCGGCCAGGAAATACAGGACTTGCGCCCGGTTGTGCGCGGTGACGCCACCCCAGCCCGTGGCCTTGGCCGCAGCCTCCACCGCGTTGCGCACGTCCTTGCGGTTGGCGAGCGCCGCCTGGCCGAGCGCCACGCCGCCCTTGCCCAGCACGGTATAGCTTTGCCCGCCATCGGCCCGCGCCTGCTTGCCGCCGATGTAAAGCTTGGCGGTGATGTCGATCGCGGCAGGGTCGGATTTGCCGAAATAGGGCGCCACATCGGCGACCGGGGCCGGCGCGGGCCGCGCCTTGCGGAGAGGCGCAGGGCGGGTCAGGTACTCCATCATGCCTGAGCGGCCGCCTTCGCGGCCAAAGCCGCTTTCGCGGTAACCGCCGAAGGGGGCGCCGGCGTCGAAGATGTTGGTGGCGTTGATCCAGACCACACCGGCCTTGACCTTGGCCGCCGTCTCGATCGCCCGGTTGATGTTCTCGCTCCAGATGCTGGCGGCGAGACCATAGCGGGTGTCATTCGCAAGGGTGATCGCCTCGTCCGGGGTGCGGAAGGTCAGGGTTGTGGCGACCGGGCCGAAGATTTCGGCCTGGCTGACGGTATGGGACGGGGCGGTGCCGGTGAAGAAGCCCGGCGCGCAGAAGGCGCCCTTTTCGGGCAAGGCACCAGGCGCACGGTGGAGCGTGGCGCCCTCGGCCTCGCCCTGCGCCAGAAGGGTGCTGATCCGGGCGAGTTGCTTGCGCGAGACAATGGCACCGACATCCATCGTCTTGTCGAGCGGGTCGCCGATACGCAAAGTGGTCAGCCGCGCCTTCAGCTTGGCAAAGAAGCGTTCGGCCACGCCCTCCTGCACCAGAATGCGCGAGCCTGCGCAGCAGACCTCACCCTGATTGAACCAGATCGCATCGACGACGCCTTCGACGGCAGCGTCAAGGTCGGCATCCTCAAAAACGATAAAGGGCGACTTGCCGCCGAGTTCCAGTGACAGCTTCTTGCCCGATCCGGCAATCTGGCGGCGGATCACCCGACCGACCTCGGTCGAGCCGGTGAAGGCCACCTTCTTGACCTGCGGATGGCCCGCGATGGCGGCCCCGGTGGCACCATCGCCCTGCACGATGTTCAAGACGCCCGGCGGAAGCCCGACCTCGGCGCAGATCTCGGCAAAGGCCAGCGCCGTCAGCGGCGTCAGATCGGCCGGTTTCAGCACCACGGTATTGCCCGCAGCGAGAGCGGGCGCGACCTTCCACGCCAACATCAGAAGCGGGAAGTTCCACGGGATGACCTGACCGCAAACGCCCACCGGAGTGTATTCCGGGAATTCGGTATCCATCACCTCGGCCCAGCCGGCGTGGTGGTAGAAGTGGCGGGCGACCAGCGGCACGTCGATATCTCGCGTCTCGCGGATCGTCTTGCCGTTGTCGAGCGTCTCCAGCACCGACAGGAAACGCTCGCGCTTCAGGATATGGCGGGCGATGGCGTAAAGGTATTTTGCGCGGGCGTGGCCCGGCAGGGCGGCCCATTTCGGGAAAGCGGCGGCGGCGGCGCGGACGGCGGCATCGACCTCTCCTTCGGTGCCCAGCGCGACACGGGTCAGAACCTCGTCGGTCGCGGGGTTCAGCACCTCGGCAGTCGCCCCCTCAGGGGCCACGAAGCGGCCGTTGATGTAGTGGCCCACAACCGGGTGGGCGGCGATCCAGGCGCGGGCTTCGGTGCTCGATTCCGGGGCGGGGCCATAGTCCATGGTCTGCATGATGTCCCTGATAGACGGCGTTTTAACTGACATGGAAGCTCTCCTCAGGCCAGCGCGTGGCGGTTGGCGGCCGAGTAGCGGCCCGTGACATGATGTTCAAACTGGCGTTCGATATCGCCCAGCATGGATGAAGCGCCGATGCGGAACAGGTCCGGCATCATCGACCGGGTGCCCAGTTCCTCCTTGATCAGGAACAGCCAGTTCATCGCGTCCTTGGCGGTTTTCAGGCCGCCTGCCGGCTTGAAGCCGACCTGCTGCCCGGTCTTCTCGCGGAAATCGCGCAGCGCGCGGACCATGGTCAAGGACACCGGCAGGGTGGCGTTGACATCCTCTTTCCCGGTGGAGGTCTTGATGAAATCCGCCCCGGCCTGCATGGCGACCATGCTGGCCTTGTAGACATTGGTCAGGGTCTTGAGGTCGCCGGTGGCAAGGATCGCCTTCATATGCGCCGGTCCACAGGTCTCGCGCATATGGGCGATCTCGTCATAAAGCGCCTGCCACTGGCCGGTCAGCACCAGTTCGCGGGTGATCACGATGTCGATCTCCTTGGCGCCTTGCTCCACGGCATAGCGGATCTCGGCCAGCCTCAGGGCCAAGGGGGTCAGGCCCGCCGGAAAGCCGGTGGCGACCGAGGCGACCGGGATGCCCGAGCCTTCCAGCGCCTTCACCGCATGGGGCACCATGGTCGGATAGACGCAGACGGCGCCGACCGTCAGCCCCTCCAGCCCCAAAGCCTCCAGCAGGTCAGCGCGCACCGGGGCCTTGGCCTTGGCGCACAGCCGCTGCACGCGGCCGGCGGTGTCGTCGCCCGACAGGGTGGTCAGGTCGATGCAGGTCACGGCGCGGGCGAGCCAGGCGGCCTGAAAATCCTTCTTGACCGTGCGCCGGGTCGGCAGGCTCGCCCCCCTGCGCTCGGCGGCAGAACTGTTGACCGATATGGTTTCAAACCACTCCGGGGTGAAGTCCGTGCCGGTCATCCGGGGGAAATCATGCGTCATTGCTTGGGGTTCCTGTGTGTCATCAGCGCCCACGGCGCAGGTCGATGAAGCGGTTGAGAAGGATGGCGGCGACGATGATCAGCCCGGTGACCGTCATCTGGTAGAAAGAGCCAAGGCCCAGAAGGTTGAAGATATTGCGCAGGACCTGTAAGAGCATGACGGCAAAGAAGGTGCCCAGAATGCCGCCGCGCCCGCCGAACAGCGAAGTGCCGCCGAGGACCACCGCCGCGATGGCATCAAGCTCCAGCCCCTGCGCCGCCGTCGGCTGGCCGATCCTGAGGCGCGAGGTCAGAAGGATGCCGCCCAGCGCGCTCATGACGCCAGAGATGGTGAAGACCAGGATCAGCGCGGCCCGGGTCGGCAGGCCGGACAGGCGCGCCGCCTCGGGGTTGCCGCCAGTGGCGTAGATCGTCTCGCCCACCACCGTCAGGCGCAAGAGGCCGCCTGCGAGCACGCAAAGCAGGATGAAGATCAGGCCCATCGAGCTCATCGCGAAGCCCGGCAGCAGGGGGATCTTGCTGGAGGAGATGGCGGCGAAGCCCTCCGGCAGGCCGGAAACCGGCACGCCGTTGGTCATCAGGTAGGTCAGACCCCGGAAGGAGACGAGGCCCGCCAGCGTGATGATGAAGCTTGGCACATTGGCCAGCGCCGTGATGCTCCCCATCAGCGCGCCGCAGGTGGCGCCTGCCGCGATGGTCAGGACCACGGCCAGCCAGATCGGCATGCCACCCGCCAGCAAAACCGCCACCAGCATCCCACACAAGGCGCAGACCGAGCCGACGCTGAGGTCGATGTTCCCGGTCAGGATGACGAATGTCATGCCAACTGCCACCACGCCGGTCACTGCCGCCTGCTGGAACAGATTGGCGATATTGGTGCCGGTCAGAAAGCTGGGCGACAGGCAGGCGGCGATCACCGTGACCAGCACGAAGATCACGATGAAGTTGTATTCAATCGCCAGATCAATCGCCTGGCGCGAGAAACGAGGGGCTGCGGCTCTGCCGCTGGTGAGGTCAGTCATTCTGGGTATCCCCGAGGATCTGTCGTTTCAGGATCGTGTCCTGATCCGTGGTGGCGGGATTGAAACAGGCGATGTTGCGACCTTCGTGGAACAGCCAGATCCGGTCGCAGGCGGCATAGAGCTCGTCGAGTTCCGAGGAGGCGACGATGATCGCGGCCCCCTTGCGCGAGAGTTGGTCCACCAGCGCGTAAAGATCGGCCTTGGCGCCGATATCGAGCCCGCGCGAGGGTTCGTCGAGCAGCAGGATCTCTGACCCTTTGATCAGCCATTTCGACAGGACGACCTTCTGCTGATTGCCGCCCGACAGCTGGATCACCTTCTGATCCGGGTGGCCGTATTTGGTCGAAAGCTGCTTCAGCACAGCCACCGTATCGACCCGGCGCTTGGCGTGGCGGGTCCAGAAATCGCCCTGCATCGCGGGCATGGTCGCGTTTTTGTAGATGGCGGCGTCCAGCATCAGCCCTTCGGTCTTGCGGTTCTCCGGCACCAGACCAAAGCCGCCCTTGATCGCATCCTTGGGCCGACGTGGCGCATAGGCCTGACCCCGCAGCCGCATCGAAGCCTCATGCGGCAAGGCCCCGAAGAGCGCTTTCAGGAACGAGGTCCGCCCCGCCCCGTTGAGCCCGGTCAGCCCGGCAATCTCGCCCCGCCGCAGGGTGAAGTCGCGAATGTCGAGGCCGTGAGCACCTTTCAGACGGTCGATCTGCAGGATCACCTCGCCGTCAAGCGGCGGGCGGTCATGGCGTTCGACCAAGGCCCGCGCCCCGCCAAGGATCGCATCGACCAGCGCGCTGTCGGGGGTGCCTGCCACATCAAAAGTCTCGATGGTGCGGCCGCCGCGCAGGACGGTGACCCGGTCGCCGATTTCGCGCAACTCGCCCAGACGGTGGCTGACATAGACGATGGCCACCCCTTGCGCCGTCAGCTCGCGGATCACCCGGAAGACCGATTTCAGCTCGGTTTCGTTCAGGGCGGCGGAGGGTTCGTCCATGATGATGATCTTGGCCGCCCGGGTCAGCGAGCGCGCGATGGCGGTCAGCTGCTGGTTGGCGATGGACAGGCTTTCGACCCGCGCGTCGGGCGAAAACTGCGCGCCAACCCGGGCCAGGGCCGCCTCGGCCTGCCTGCGGCGCTCGGCCTTGCGCAGGAAACCGAAGCGGGCGGGCGGGTGGCCGAGGAAGAGGTTTTCCGCCACCGTCAAATGCGGGACAAGGTCAAGCTCCTGATAGATCATCGAAATCCCGGCTTCCGCCGCATCCGAGGGGTTGCGGAAACTGATCGGCTTGCCGTCGATCCGGATCTCGCCGCCCGAGGGCGCCATGGCCCCGGCGCAAAGTTTCAGGAAGGTCGATTTGCCGGCGCCATTGGCGCCCAGCAGGCAATGCACCTCGCCCGCGACCACGTTCAGATGGGCGTCCGCCAGCGCCACGACATTGGGCGGGAAACGCTTGGCGAGGTTGCGGATTTCCAGCACGGGGGCGGTCATTTGGCTTCTCCGAGGATGTTCTTCGCGGTGGCCTCGTCCGTCACCAGGACCGAGACATACCCAGCCTTCAGCGCCGCGCGGGCGATGGGATGCTTCTCCTCGCCCGAAACCACACCGATGGCCCAGTCCTTCTGGCGCAGATGCTCCAGCCGCAGGCCCACGGTGCGGTCATCAAGTGCTACGTCAGCGATCTGGCCATTGGCATCGACAAAGCGGCCCAGCACGTCGCCCACGGCCCCAAGCGCGCGCAGCCGGGCGATATCCTCTTGCGAGAGATAGCCGGAATCGGTCAGCACCGACTGTTGCGGCAGGCCGCCCATGCCATAGCAGATCACCGGAGCCGCCTCGGCGAGCGACAGGACGCGCCCGATGATCGGGTCCTCCTCCAGCGCGTCGCGGGTACTGCGCTTGCCGACGATGGCGGGCACCGGCAACAGGGTTGCCTGCCCGCCCGCCGATTGCGCGAAAGCCTCGGCCACCGCCGCATTGCGCGGCGACGTGGCATGCAGGGCCGAGTTGCCGTTGACCAGCACGATATGCGCGCCGGGGTTCCAGCCCTGCGGCAAGGCCCTCGCCACCGCGGCCATGGTGCGGCCCCAGCTGACGCCAAGAAGCATCGGCTTGGGGTTGAGGTTGGCGAGATACAGCGCCGCCGCCTGCCCCACGGTTTCGATCAGCAGGGCCGGGTCGGTGATCTCGCCCATCGGCACCACGATGGCGTCACGCAGATGGAAGCGTTGCTGCAGGGCGACCTCAAGGCTGGTCTTGCGGCTGAAGCGCGGGGTGATCTCGATCTTGACGATGCCTTCGGCGCGGGCCCCGGTCAAAAGCTTGCCGACCTGCCAGCGGGTGATGCCCAGCTCGGTCGCAATCTCGGCCTGGGTGCGGTCGAAGTCGTAGTAAAGCTTGGCCACCTGCACCATCAGATGGTCGCGCTGCTCGTCAGAAGGCAGGCGCTGCGAATAGGGGTTGCGGTCCTTCATGCCCCGGCCCCCGTCTGGCGCTGCGACAATTCGTGCAGGATGGGGGTCAAGGCCTCGGTCGCCTGCCGGTACAAGGGCAGGCTCTGGGCGAACCAGTCGGAGCGTTCGGGGTTGGGCAGAACCTCACGCACCGGGGCCACGAAGGCGCGGGCCGCTTCGGCGAGCGAACCGAAAAGGCCGATGCTGCTGGCGGCAGAAACCGCAGCACCCACCAGCGACAGGTTATCCTCCCGCGCCACCAGCACGGGCCGCGCCAAGGCATCCACCGTCGCCTGTAGCCAGGCCGCGTTCTTGACGATGCCGCCCGCCATCACCACCCGGTCGATCGTGACATTGCGCGCCGCAAGGCACCCCAGCACATTGGCAGACCCAAGCGCCACCGCATCGACGACCGAGGCATAAATATCCGCCCGCCCATGCCCCAGCGTCAGCCCCATCATCGCCCCGCGCAAAGCTCCGTCGCGGTAGGGTGTGCGGTTGCCCATCCAGTAGTCCAGCGCCAAAAGCCCCTCGGCCCGGGCTGGCGTGCCCGCAACCTCGGCAATCAAGGCCGCATGGCCCGCCGCATCGAGGCCAAAGATTGTCCCCGCCAGCCAGTTCATCACCGACCCCGCCGAGACCTGCCCGCATTCCACCAGCCAATGCCCATCCGTCAGCGCATTGGGGTAAGGCCCCCAGAAGCCCGCAACCTCGGTCTCCGCGCCCAGCTGGGTCAGCTGCACGACCGAGGTGCCGCCGATGAACAGCATCGCCCCCGGCTCGATGATATCGGCGCCGAGCATGCCGATATGGGCGTCGATGCCGCCTTGGGCCACCATCGGCCGATTGGTCAGGCCCAGATCGGCGGCCATTTCGGCCCGCATCGGGGCGATCTGGCCGCCGACCGGGATCACCCGTTGCGGCAGGCGGTCCGACAGATCGGCCACGCCCAGGGCCTCGTAAATCTCGGGGCGGAAGCGGCCCTCGGCGCTGTCGTAATTCCATTTGCAGGCGGCGTTCATCCGTGAGGCGACCCATTCCCCGGTCAGGTCGTGGTTCACATAATCCAGCGCCTCGCAGATCACCTCGGCCCCGGCCCAGACCTCGGGCTGGTGGCGCTTCAGCCACATCGCCTTGGGGATCAGCCATTCGACCGCATCCGAACCGCCGCAAAACCGCATCACCGGATGGTCAAGCCGCGCCGTCTCGCGGCTTTCGGCCTCGGCCCGGCAGTCCATCCACAGAAGCGCCGGCCGCAGCGAAGTGCCATCACGCCGGCAGATCGCCACGGTCGAGGCCGTGGTGCCGCAACAAACGGCAGCGACCGAGGTCACGCCCGCCCGCTCCAGCACGGCGCGCCCCGCCTCACGCAAGGCGCGACTCCAATCCTGCGGGTCCTGCTCGGCCCAACCGGCGCGCGGGTAGCGGGTCGAGTAGGCGGCCTCGGCCATGGCGCACATGGTGCGGCGGTCGGTGTCGTAAAGACCCGCCCGCACGCCGCCGGTGCCGAAATCGAACGTCAGAATATTGGCCAAATTCCCCTCCCAGGTCCTCGCCTTGCCCATCCTTTTCAGGGTGGGCAGATGCCCTCAAGGGCGGAACATGATCTTGGAGAAGTGCAGGCCTTTTTCGGTCTTCAGCCGGTCGAACATTCCAGGCAGCGCCTCCAGCCCCAATTCATGGCTGATCATGAACTCCCACTTCAGCGCACCGCTGGCAAGCTTGTCCAGCGTCACCGTCCATTGCGGCCCGGGATAGGGCGCCCCGAACGAGTTCCACGAGCCGTGAAGCGAGACCTCCTGACGCAGGAAATGCTGGAAGGCCTTGTTCTGCAACGGCACTTCGGCCACCGGAATGCCGATGAAGACCACATGCCCGCCGGGTGCCGCCAGCAGCATCGCGGCGTTGATCGAGGTCGGATGGCCGGCAGCCTCCACGATCAGATCGCAGAGCAGATCCTTGGGCACCTCCGCCCCGGCGAGGAAGCAATGCGTGGCCCCGGCCTCGCGCGCCTGTTCGAGCTTGGCTTCCGAGACGTCAATCGCCACGACCTCGCGCGCGCCCATCAAAAGCATCCACTGGATCGCGAAAAGCCCGATCGGGCCGCAGCCGATCACCGCCCCGCGCGTGCCCATCCGCACCCCGCCCGCCTTCCAGATCGCATGCAGCGCGATCGAGGCCGGGTCCACCATTGCCGCCGCCCGTGGATCGGTGCCCTCGGGCGCTTTCAGCAGGTTCCCCACCGGGACGACCACCCATTCCGCATAGGCCCCATCCCGGCGCGAGCCGAAGTAATCGTAGTCGCGGCAGCGCGAGAAATTGCCGGTGGCACATTGGTCGCAGACCCCGCAGGGCAGCATCGGCGGCACGGTGCAAAGATCGCCCAAAGCGAAGCCCTCGACACCCGCGCCCATCTCTTCGATATGGCCGGAGAATTCGTGCCCGCAAATGATCGGCATCTTGTGGGCGCCCTTGATCAGCATGCGCGGCAGATCCGATCCGCAAACCCCCACGGCTGCGACCCGCAGCAGAACCTCGCCCGGGCCGGGGACCGGCTTTGCGACCTCCTCAAGCCGGATGTCGCCGGGGGTGTAAAGAATGGCTGCGCGCATGTCGGTGCTTTCTGATCAAGGTGGAGAGAGGGGGCCGTCGCGGGGGAGCTAGCGCCACGACGGCCCGGAACGGCAGGGCTTCAGGCCCCGCCGGTTGGGTTCAGTTGCCGAGGATCTTCGGGCGGTACTGCGCGAACAGGGCGTCCGAGGGGAACTCCGCGACATTGTCCTTGGTCACCGCCTTGGAACCGGCATCGACAAAGGCCGGAACCGGCTTGCCGGCGGCCACTTCACGGGCGACCTGAATGGTCACATCGCCCAGATAGGCCGGGTCGTTCAGCGCGGTGGCGATATAGGGGCCGCCGTCCGCCATGACCTTCAGCGCCTCGGACAGGCCATCGACACCGGCGACCAGCACATCGGTGCGGCCGCTTTCCTTCAGCACCTGCAAAGCACCCAGTGCCATGTCGTCGTTATGGGCATAGACGACTTTCACGTCCGGATTGGCCTGCAGCAGGTCCTGCATCGCGGTCACCGCATTGGCGCGGATATATTCGGCATAGGGCCCTTCGACGATCGTGTTGCCCGAACCTTCGATGGCGGCATGGAAGCCGTCGCGGCGGTCCATCATGACCGAGCCGCCGGCATCGCCCTGGATCTCGATGATCTTGGCATTCGTCACGCCATCGGCCTTCAGGCGTGCGACGACTGCCTCACCCACCATCTTGCCCATCGCCTTGTTGTCACGGCCGATATGGGCCTTCACGCCACCGCCATTGACCGAGCGGTCCACCGTCAGCACCGGAATGCCAGCCGCAGCAGCCGCCTCAAGCGAGGGCACCACGGCATCCGGGTTGACCGGGTTGATGATGATCGCGTTGACGCCCTGGGTGATCAGATCCTGGATATCGTTGTTCTGCTTGGTCACATCGCCATTGGCGTCCAGAAAGATCAGCGTGTCGCCGCCGGCCTTGGCTGCGGCTTCAGCGCCATCTTTCAGCTGAACATAGAACGGAGATTGCAGCGTGACCTGGCTGAAACCGATCTTCAGCCCTTCGGCAAAGGCCGGCGTGGACAGCGCAAGGATCGAGGCGGCGGCAGCAAGGCCCGCCAAAGCGGTGCGACGGTTGATCATGAGTTCCTCCCTGGAACAGCAAAAGCATGAGCGGCCTGCGCCGCAAAACTGCAAAAGTGATATTTTATCACTGATGCTGTTTACAGTCAGGCGAGACCGCGCCGCGCTGTCAATGGCTTTGTCAAAATCACCAAAAATTCCGAACTATCTATCTGTTTTTGATATATTATTTCAGCATGAGCCCGGCCCGAAACCCTCCGAATCCCAAGGTTCCGACTCTGGACTCGATTCCCGTTTCTGCAGTGCAGAGCAATTTCTGCTGTATTCTGCAGCTGCACATCGACCCTTTGCCCCCGGTTCGGACCTCGCCCAGCCCACCGCAAGGCGCCTGAGCCCCTCTTGAACGCAAGGTCCGCAGGCTCATATATAAGGCAACGCGAATATATCGGGATTTTGGCAATGCAAGACGCTGTCAGACTGACCTGCGCCACCTGTGGTCAGGCGAACCGGGTGCCGGTGGCCAAGCTCGGCGCCGGGCCGAAATGCGGCAGCTGTGGTGAGGCGCTTCTGGGCCCGAAAGTGGCCGAGTTCGACCTTGCCACCCATGACAAGGCCACCCGGTCCGACGACCTGCCCACCATCATCGACTATTGGGCGCCGTGGTGCGGCCCCTGCCGGGCGATGGCGCCGGAATATGCCAGGGCAGCGCAGGCGCTGTCGGGCAAGGTGCGTTTCGCCAAGATCAACACCGAAGACCACCCCGCCGTCTCGCAACGTCTGGGCATTCGCGGCATTCCCCTGCTGATCCTCTGGCAAAAGGGGCGCGAGATTGCTCGCCTGCCCGGCGCCCGCCCGGCTGCCGAGATCGAGGCTTTCGTGCGCTCGAAGGTGGCAATGCCCGCCTGATCAGGCCTTGCCTGACGGGATGTCCGACTGGATAATTGCCGAAATCTCGGACAGCTTTGCCGCGATCAGTTCCGGCTTGCCGCGCGATTCAATGTTCAGGCGCAGTAGGGGCTCGGTGTTGGACGCGCGCAGGTTGAAACGCCAGTCGCCGAACTCCAGCGACAGGCCGTCAACGTCGTTACGCTTCTCGGCAAGGGGCGCAAAGACCGCCTCCACCGCCGCCACCGACTTCGGCACGCTCGCCACCCGAAAGTTGACCTCGCCCGAGGAGGGGAAGCGTGCCCGCCGCTCGGCCAGAAGGTCGCGCAGGCTTTGGCCCTTGCGCGAGACAAGCTCGGCCACCAGAAGCCAGGGGATCATCCCGGAATCGCAGGCCATGAAGTCGCGGAAGTAATGGTGGGCCGACATCTCGCCGCCATAGACCGCCCCTGTTTCGCGCATCTTGGCTTTCAGGAAGGCATGGCCGGTCGGCGCCATCTCGGCCCTTCCCCCGGCGCGGGAGACCACATCGACCGTGTTCCAGACCACGCGCGGGTCGTGGATGATGGTGGCGCCGGGGTCCTTGGCAAGGAAAACCTCGGCCAATAGACCCACGACATATTCGCCGGCGACAAAGCCGCCCTCGTGGTCGAACAGGAAGCAGCGGTCGAAATCGCCATCCCAGGCCACGCCGAAATCAGCGCCATGGGCGCGGACGGCATCGGCCGTCATCGGCTGGTTTTCCGGCAAAAGCGGGTTCGGGATGCCGTTCGGAAAGGTGCCGTCCGGCGCATGGTGGAGCCGCACAAAGCGCAGTGGCGCGCCGCGCCGGGCCAGTTCCTCCGCGATCGCATCGAAGGTCGGCCCCGCGGTGCCATTGCCGGCATTGACCAGAATGGTCATCGGCCGCAGCACGCCCACATCGACCAGCGACAGAACCCGCTCGACATAGGCCTGGCGCGTGTCGACCTGGCTGACCTGCCCCATCGGCGCCTCGGCGAAAACCGCCGCCTCGGCCAGGGCCTTGACCTTGGCCAGAAGCGCCGGCTCCAAAGGCGCGGACCCGGCCTTGACCAGCTTCATCCCGTTGTAATCCATCGGATTATGCGAGGCGGTGACCTCAATCCCGCCGTCCGCCCCCAGATGCGCGGTGGCGAAATAGACCTCTTCGGTGCCGCAGAGCCCGAGGTCGAGCACCTCGGCCCCGGCCTCGCGCAGGCCGATGGCCACCGCCGAGGCCAAAGCCGCCGAGGAGGCCCGGCAGTCGCGCCCCAGAACCACCCGCCGCGCGCCCAGAACCTGCGCAAAGGCGCGCCCGATCAGCGCCGCCACCCCTTCGTTCAATTCGGGGCCAAGACGGCCGCGGATGTCGTAGGACTTGAAACAGGTCAAACTCGTCATGGTGGGCTCCGTCGCAGGTGCTTTCTTGATACCACGTCGCCCCCTTGCATCAAACTGCATTTCCGCGCCGGGATCAGCCGTTCCGCGCTTGTCTGGCGGCGAGATAGGCGTCGCGCTTGGCCCGGTAAAGCGGCGAATGCGCCCGGGCCAGACGCTTGACCCGGATCAGATTGCCCAAGCCCGCCGCGGGCGCGAGGCACGCCTCCTGAAAGGCCGCAAACCGGTTGGAATCCTTGACATAGCTGGTGCAGGGATGCCCGCCAAAGGCAAAGCCCGCCGCCGATATCCGCCCGTTCACCCCCTGCATCCAGCGCAACGCGCTGCGGTCATCGGCATGGGCTGCGTCATAAAGCACCACCCCGCCCGGCAAATCCGCCACCGCCGCCGCGACCAGTTGCTGCCAGTCCGCGGGCAACAGCGCCGGATCGCAGTTGACCCGGGCCATCCCCGGCCAGCCCAGGGGGCGCGGAAAGCGGGGCGAGATCAGCCAGGGCGCGCCGAGCCCCAAGGCGCCCGCCAGCAGGATCGCCCCGAACGCCCCCATCGAAAAGCCCATGGCCTTGGCCGCCGCGCCGCCCTTGAACCGATCACGCAGAACCGCCTGCAAGGGGCCGAGGTCCGCATTCAGATACCAGTCATTGCGCGCGGTCTGCAGGACCAAGTGGCTGAAGCCCGCCTCAAGCACCTTTCTGGACGGGTTTGCGGTGCCAAAGCCAGCTTTCCCGGGCACATAATTGTCAAAGGTCGCGAAAAGCCCCGGACCGGACCCGAACAGCGTGGCGCGCAGAAAGCGGCCGTCGAAAAGGCGCAGAGGGTCGGCCACACGTCACTCCCCGGAACTGACGGCCAAGGTGAAAGCAAACCGGTGCAAAGTCCACCCTTTCAGACCGCCGCACAGAGCCAGTCGCGCATGACCCGCGCCGCATCCCGCGTCTCGCCCTGGGCGGAGATCAGGTAGAAGGCCTCTTTCGGCACCACCGGCACCGCCCCCGCCGGCACCAGCCTCCCTTCAGCCACCACACCATCCGAGATCGACCGCCAGCCCAGAAGCACGCCATGCCCGGCCAGGGCCGCCTGCATCGCCTGCACATAATTGGTAAAGCTGCGCCCCGTGGCGCGATTGGGCGGCAGGCCCGCGCGCTGCAGATACTCGGGCCAGGTCAGCCAGGAATCCTCATCCGCCCGGACATGCAGCAAGGGCGCCTCGGCCAGGTCGAGCGTCCCCCCGCCCTGCGCCAGCAGCGCCGGGCTGCAGACCGGCAAAACCCGCTCCTCGAACAGCTTGACCACGCTGCCATCGCTCCACCGCCCGTCGCCATAACGGATCGCGATGTCGATCCCCGGCATCAGCCGCGGCGCGCCCTGCGGCGTGGTGGCGACGTTGACCGTGATTTCGGGATGCGAGTCGTGAAACAGTGCCAGCCGCGGCATCAGCCAATAGGTCGCAATGCCGACCGAACAGGCCACGGTGATCGTCCGCTCGTCCGGCGCCTGCAGCAGGCGGATATGCGAGACGGCCTCGGCAATGCGGTTCAGCCCGTCGGTGACGGCGGCGCGCAGGATCTGCCCGGCCTCGGTCACCACCACCGGCCTGCGGCTGCGGTCGATGAGCCTGGTGCCCAGATGATCCTCCAGCTGGCGCAGGGCCTGGCTGATCGCGGGCTGCGTCACGTTCAGTTCTGCCGCGGCGCCCTGAAGCGTCTGGTTGCGCACCACAGCCTCGAACACCGTCAGCAGCCGCAGGGGCGGAATGGCACGTCTCATAGTATAAGCCCTAGGTTATATTTCCATAAGATCATTCGCGCTTCCCCCCGCCCTGTCCAGCCCCTAGTTTGCCCCTCAAAGGCCATGCTGCACTGCAGCGGCCACAGCAAGAAGGAAGCGCGAAACATGGACGGCAGCACGATCCCGGCAGTGAACCTGATGGCCAAGGGCCTTGAAGTCCCGATGCCCGATGGCACGATGAAATACTTCAACTATTACTGGCTGCGCGACAACTGCGCGACCTCGTTCGACCGCCAGACCCGCGAACGCGTCTTCGACATTTTCCACATGGCCGATGCCCCTGTCCCGGCAGAAGCCGTCCTCGCCAATGGCGGGCTGGAGATTGTCTGGAAGGCCGACGGCCACCGCTCGCGCTATCCGCTGGAGTGGCTCGCGCTTTATACTGCCGGCAAGCCGCGCCAGGACCCGGCTGATCTGCCGCGCAAGGCCTGGTTTGCCGACCACTACCCCGCGATCGCCCGCTTCTCGCAGCCGAAGCTGATGGCCGACCGTGCCGAAGTCGCCCGCTGGATCGAGGCGATGCTGGTCGAAGGCATCGCGATCATCACCGACATGCCCGACTCGAACGAGGGTCTGACCGAGACGGTCAACCTGATCGGCCAGGTCCGCCCGACCTTCTTCGGCGATTTCTTCGATGTGAAGACCCATATCAAGCCGACCAACCTTGCCTATACCGCCAAGGCGCTGGAGCTGCACACCGACACCCCTGCCGAGGATTTCGCCCCCGGCATCCAGTTCCTGCACTGCCGCGCCAATTCGGTCGAGGGTGGGCAGAACCTGTTCCTTGACGGCGTCGCCGCGGCCAACGACCTGCGCGCCGAACACCCGGAAGACTTCCGCCTGCTGTCGGAAATCGACATCCCCTTCTACAACGAGCATGACAGCTACGACATGCGCTCGCGCCAGCGGGTGATCGAGCTCGACCAGCATGGCGAGGTTTCGGGCCTGACCATCAGCCAGCACATGGCCGATGTCTTCGACCTGCCGCAGGAGCTGATGGACAGCTATTACCCCGCCTTCTGCCGCTTTGGCCGGATGCTGCAAAGCGACAAATACCTGATGCGCTTCCGGATGAACGCGGGCGAGTGCTTTGTCTTCGACAACCACCGCATCGTGCACGGCCGCGCCGCCTATTCCGCCACCAGCGGCGAGCGTTACCTGCGCGGCTGCTATTCCGACCGCGGCGAGATGCGCGGCATTTACCGCGCCATCGTCTCCGAAGGCCGCTTCAAATGAACGCGCCTTCGTCTCCGCAAGGCCAGCTTGACCCCGCAGCGCTTGCCGCGCTGCGGGTGGATCTGGCCGCCGCCTTCCGCTTGGCGGTCCATTTCGACTGGCATGAATCGGTCGGCAACCATTTCAGCGCCGCCGTCTCGACTGATGGCAAGAAATTCCTGATGAACCGGCGCTGGCGCCACTTCGGCGCCGTCAAGGCGAGCGATCTGCAACTGCTGGACGCCGACGACCCCGAGGTGATGAACGGCCCCGACGCGCCCGACGCCTCGGCCTGGACGATCCATGGCACGGTGCACCGGATGATGCCCGCGGCCAAGGTGATCCTGCATTGCCACCCGCCCTATGCGACGGCGCTGGCCTCGCTCAAAGACCCGTCGATGCTGCCCATCGACCAGAACACGGCGCGGTTTTATGGCGACCTTGGCATCGACCTCAACTTCGGCGGGATCGCCGATGATGCGGAGGAAGGCGTGCGCCTAGCCCGGGCCTTTGGCAACCACGCGACGCTGCTGATGGGCAACCATGGCGTCACCTGCGTGGCGGCAACCGTGGCCGAGGCGTTTGAGAACCTCTACTTCTTCGAACGCGCGGCAAAGACCCTGATGCTGGCCTATGCCAGCGGCAAGCCCTTGAACGTCATGTCGCCCGAGATCGCGGCGAAAACGGCGGAGGGCTGGCGCGCCTATAACGGCATGGCCTTTGCCCACTTCGACCATCTGAAGGCGATGCTCGACAAGATCGACCCGAGCTATCGCGACTGAACAACCCTGCCCCGCTGTCCGCCGACGGCGGGGCAAAAATCCTTACAGGTCGAAGGTCGCAAAGACCGGCACATGGTCGCTGCCCTTTTCCCAACCACGGACCGGGCGCAGGATGCGGCTGCCATGGGCGGAATTGGAGATATCGGGCGTGGCCCAGATATGGTCCAACCGGCGCCCCTTGTCGCCGGCATCCCAATCGGGCGAGCGGTAGGACCACCAGCTGTAAAGATTGCCCTCGGGAATGTCCTGACGGGTCACATCGACCCAGGCGCCCGATTCCATGACCGTGGACAGGTGCTCCACCTCGATCGGGGTATGCGAGACGATCTTCAGCAAGGCCTTGTGATTCCACACATCATCCGGGCGCGGCGCGATGTTGAGGTCACCGACCAGAATGGCGCGGTCGGGCTTTTCCCAACGGAAATGGTCGCGCATCTCGGTCAGGAAATCCAGCTTCTGGCCGAATTTCTCGTTCTGCTCGCGGTCGGGGATGTCGCCGCCGGCGGGGACATAGCAGTTGTGGATCGTCACGCCGTTTTCCAGCCGCGCCGCCACATGACGGGCATGGCCGAGGCTGGCGAAATCGCGCTCCCCCGCGTCGACGATCGGCAGTTTCGACAGGATAGCGACGCCGTTATAGCCCTTCTGCCCGCGTGCCACCATGTAGCGGTAGCCGAGCGCCTTGAACTGCTCGACCGGGATCAGCTCCACCGGGCTTTTGCATTCCTGCAGGCACAGGATATCGGGCTGTTCGTCGGCCATCAGCTTGGCCACCAGCCCCTCGCGCAAGCGGACAGAGTTGATGTTCCAGGTGGCGAGGGTGAAGGACATGTGCGGACTCCGGTTGCAGACGACAGAGACTATGCCCTGCCGTCGCAAGCCTCAACCCGCTTCAGTCATGCAGCGTGAAAGAGCCCAGCTTGCAGAGGTCCTGCGTATCCTCGACGCTGGCGCCATCGGCGGTGACAAAGCGCATGTCGTAATCGCAGACCTCTTCGCCATCGGTGATCGAGATCGAACCCTGGTCGCCCGCCGCCACCGCATCCACCGTCAGGATATTCTCGCCCCAGGTGTCTTTCTCATGCGGGGAAAGGTACATCTCGGTGATGTCATGCGACGAATTGTTGATCAGGGTAAACTCCAGATCTTCGGCCAGCGCGGGCAGCGCGGCAAAGCCCAGAACAACGGCGGCGAGGATCGAAAGACGCATCAAAATCTCCTGAACATTCAACATGGGTCCGGCCAAGAATTGCCCCCTTTGTGTTTAGTGCCAGAAGATTAAGCAATAAGAAACAAGCATGTCATTTCGCCATCCCGCGCGACGTGGCACGCCCGCGGACCGCCTTTGGCGGCATACAATCCCGGGATGAGCGTGCCCGTCGCGGCGAGGCCCGCAGCACCGGGTTTCGCGCAAAAAAAGGCCGGGCAAAAAGCCCGGCCAGGTCCAACAGGGAGGTGCCGCGCCATAACCCCGACGCGGCAAGGGGAACTGTCGCAGCCGAAGCTGCATTGTTCAAAGATAGTGCAAAATCGGCTCTGCACTAAGGTCTTGCTGCAAAAAAAGCGGATATTTTGCAGAGGTGTTACATTTGGGCACGGTCAGGCGACCAGTTTATAGCCGCCATTCTCGGTGACCAGCAGGCGCGCATTGGCCGGGTCAGCCTCGATTTTCTGGCGCAGGCGGTAGATATGGGTCTCCAGCGTGTGGGTGGTGACCCCCGCGTTATAGCCCCAGACCTCGTGGAGGAGCACATCCCGCGCCACAACCCCTGATTGCGCCCGATAGAGGAACTTCAGGATATTGGTCTCTTTTTCGGTCAGGCGGATCTTCTTTTCCTTCGGGTCCAGCAGCATCTTTTGCGCCGGTTTGAAGGTATAGGGCCCCATCTGGAAGATCGCGTCTTCGGATTGTTCGTGCTGGCGCAGCTGGGCGCGGATACGGGCCAGCAGCACCGGGAACTTGAAGGGCTTGGTCACATAATCATTGGCGCCGGAATCAAGACCCAGGATCGTGTCGGCGTCCGAATCATGCCCCGTCAGCATCAGGATCGGGCATTTCACCCCGGCCTTGCGCATCCGCTTGCACAGCTCGCGGCCATCGGTGTCGGGCAGACCCACGTCGAGGATCACCAGGTCATAAGCTGCGGCCTTGGCCTTTTCCATCCCCTCGGCGCCGGTGCGTGCTTCGAAGACGTCGAAGTCCTCGGTCATCACCAACTGCTCACTCAACGCCTCGCGCAGGTCGTCGTCATCGTCAACCAAGAGGATCTTGCGCAGTGTGGACATGGGGTTTCTCCTTCGATCAGGCGATGCGGGGCATCCCGTTGCGCTAGAGATGCGTCCGGATCACGGCCCAGACAAGATTTGCAACAATCGCCTCACGCGGACGTGTCAGTTTGCCGCCATATGTTTCAAATTCCCGCCCGAAGCCCTAGATAGTGTTTCAGGAGATGCCATGACACTTGCCCCGACCCTGACAGAAAAGCTGGCCCGCGCGCGGGGCGACCTGCGGATGGGCGTGCCCGTCGTGCTGGTGGGCGACGGCGCGGCCCTTGTGGTGGCCATTGAAGAGCTGGACGCCGGCCGCCTCGCCGACTTCCGCGCCTTGGGTCGGCCCGAGGTTGCGCTGACCCTGCGGCGCGCCGAAACCCTGAAAGCCCGCGCCTATGATGGCGACCTCGCCCGGATCGCCGTGCCGGACGAGGTGGGTCTGGACTGGCTGCGCAGCCTTGCCGACCCGGCCGATGACCTGCGGGTGCCGATGAAGGGCCCGCTGATGGCGCTGCGCGAGGGCTCTCCCGCCCTGCACCGCGCCGGAATTGCTCTGGCCAAATCGGCGCGCCTGCTGCCCGCCGTTCTGGTGGTGCGGATCGCCGATGGTCTTGGCCTGGCCTTGCAGGAGGGCCTGACGATGCTCGCCCTGGCCGAGATCGGGCCGGAACTGGCGCGTCTCTCGCCCCTTCATCCCGTCTCCGCCGCCCGGGTGCCGATGATCGCCTCGCAGGCCGGGCGCGTTCATGTCTTCCGCCCCGAGGATGGCGGCGAGGAGCATTACGCCATCGAGATCGGCCGCCCCGACCGCAGCCAGCCGGTTCTGGCGCGGCTCCATTCGGCCTGCTTCACCGGCGATGTGCTGGGCAGCCTGAAATGCGATTGCGGCCCGCAGCTGCGCGCCGCTTTGGCCCAGATGGGGCAGGAGGGCGCGGGTGTGCTGCTCTACCTCAACCAGGAGGGTCGCGGGATTGGGCTCGCCAACAAGATGCGCGCCTATTCCCTGCAGGATCAAGGCTTTGACACGGTGGAGGCCAACCACCGCCTTGGCTTTGAGGATGACGAGCGCGACTTCCGCATCGGTGCCGACATCCTGCGCCGGATGGGCTTCCGCTCGGTCCGCCTGATGACCAACAACCCCCGCAAGATCGAGATGATGCAGGGTTGCGATCTGGCCGTGACCGAAAGGGTGCCGCTGCATGTGGGCGAAAACCCGCAGAACGCCGATTATCTGGCGGTTAAGGCCAGCAAATCCGGGCACCTGTTGTGAGCCGGGCTGACCTTGTCGTCACCCCCACCGGCCTGCGCTTTCAAGGCCGCCTTTTCCCCTGCACCATCGGCCGCGGCGGTATCGTCCCCGCGGCGGCCAAGCGTGAGGGCGACGGCGGCACCCCCACCGGCACGCACCGGATCGTCGGCATGCTCTACCGCCCCGACCGGATGCCGCAGCCTACCCCTTGGGCCCTGCCCATCGGCCCGACCGACCTGTGGTCGGATGACAGCCGGGATGCGCAGTATAATCAACTGGTTCAGGCCCCCCACCCCTTCTCGCACGAGGCGTTGCGGCGTGCCGATCCGCTCTATGATCTGGTCCTGATCACCGACTGGAACTGGCCCAAGGCCACACCGGGTCGCGGCTCGGCCATCTTCATCCACCGCTGGCGCAGACCCTGCGCGCCCACGGCGGGCTGCGTGGCCCTGGCGCCCCGTGATCTTCTGTGGATCGCCCGCCACATCACCCCCGACAGCCGCCTGATCGTCCCCGCCTGAGCCCCGCCAAACAGGCTTCTCAAAACGCTTTGGAAGGCCTAGACTGACCTGATCCGAGGGAGGATCAGATCATGGCAAAAGCGGCGTCCGTGACGGATGACGACATCTTTGCACTGCGGCTGGCGCGCAGCGCGCCGGACCTCTGGCCGATGCTGGAGGCGGTTTACGGCCAACACCCGGACTATGACGGCTTTCGCGACCGCCTGCTGGGGGCGCTGACAAAGGGCTGGACCAAGCGGCCTGCCGACCTCAAGCGCCTCGACCTCCAGCGCGATCTGGAGCCTGACTGGTTCCAGCGGCCCGACATGGCGGGCTATGTTTTCTACATCGACCGTTTTGCGGGAACCTTGAAGGACATCCTCAAGAAACTCGATTATCTGCAAGACCTTGGCATCACCTATGTCCATTTCATGCCCTGCCTGAAACCGCGCCCCGGCGACAGCGACGGCGGCTATTCGGTGATGGATTACCGCGCGATCAACCCCGACTACGGCTCGATGGACGATTTCGAGGAGGTCACCGCCGCCCTGCGCGCCCGTGGCATCTCGGTCTGCATCGACCTCGTGCTGAACCATACCGCCAAGGAGCACGCCTGGGCGCAGGCCGCCGCCAAGGGTAAGGCCAAGTATCAGGATTACTACCTGATGTACGACGACCCCGCCCTGCCCCGCACCTATGAAAAGACCCTGGTCGAGGTCTTTCCGACCCATGCCCCGCGGAATTTCACCGAATACCCGCATTTCGGCAAATGGGTCTGGACCACCTTCAACGAACACCAATGGGATCTGAACTGGGCCAATCCCGAGGTTTTCCTTGAGATCACCGAGATCATGCTCCATCTCGCCAACCGGGGCGTCGATGTCCTGCGGCTGGATGCGGTGGCCTTCATGTGGAAGCGGCTCGGGACCCGCTGCCAGTCGGAACCCGAGGTCCACATGCTGCTGCAGGCACTCCGCGCCTGCTGCCGGATCGCCTGCCCCGCCGTCCTGCATCTGGAAGAGGCGATCGTCGGCCCGGAAGAGATGCTCCCCTATCTCGGGCGCGGGCGGCATGACGGGCGCGAGGGCAATCTCGCCTATCATAACAGCCTGATGGTGCAGTTCTGGGGCGCTCTGGCCACCCGCGATGCCCGCCTGATGCGACAGGTTCTGGCCAAGCACTTCCCCGACCGGCTGACCAATGCGACCTATGCCACTTATATCCGCTGCCATGACGATATCGGCTGGGCGGTGACGGACGAGGATGCCGCTGCCCTGCAAATCTCCGGCGGGGCGCATCGCAGCTTTCTGTCTAATTTCTACGAGGGCAGCTTCCCCGGCTCTTTCGCCGCGGGCGAGCTGTTTCAGGCCAATCCCGAGACGGGCGACAAACGGATCTCCGGCACCTTCGCCTCGCTCGCCGGGCTGGAGCGGGCCGAGGGCGATGCGGGGGCCACGGCGCTGGCGGTGCAGCGCATCCTTCTGGGCCATGCACTGATCGCCTCTTTCGGCGGTATCCCCTTGATCTATATGGGGGATGAGCTGGCCATGCTGAACGACTACAGCTATCATGACGACCCCGCCCATGCCCATGACAGCCGCTGGCTGCACCGGCCGCGGATGGACTGGCACCTCGCCCATTTCCGCCATTCCGACGACAGCCCGGCGGGCGAAGTGTTTCGCGGCACCAAGCGCATCCTCGCCCGACGCAAGGCGACCGAGGCCCTGCACGGCGCCTATCCGGTGCAGATCGTCGATCCGGGGATCGCGGGCATCTTCGCCTTTGTGCGCAAGGCGCCGACCGGGCCGCTGCTTTGCCTGTTCAACATGACCGAGCATTGGGTGAACCTGCCCGAAAGCTTTGCCCGCGCTCAGGGGGTGACGCGGATGCACGACGCCCTGTCCGACCATGCGGTCATCGCCCATCACGGCGAGATCGCCCTGCCCCCCTATGCGCGGGTCTGGCTGCTTTAGCCGTAGCTGCGTGCCCCGAAAATCGCGGAGCCGACGCGGACATGCGTGGCTCCCAAAGCCACGGCGCTTTCAAAATCGCCGCTCATCCCCATCGACAGAGCCTTTAGCCCGTTGCGGGCGGCCAGTCCGGCCAAGGCGCTGAAATGCGGCGCGGAATCTTCGCCCTCGGGCGGGATGCACATCAGGCCGATCGGCGCGAGATCCAGCGCACGGCATTGGATGACGAAAGCATCCAGCGCCGCGGGCAGGATGCCGGCCTTCTGCGGCTCGGCCCCGGTGTTGACCTGGATGAAGAGCTGCGGGCATTGGCCGCGGGACTGCGCCAGCTTGGCCAGCTTTTCGGCCAGCGAGATGCGGTCCAGCGTGTGGATCGCCTCGAAAAGCTCGACCGCCTGCTTGGCCTTGTTGGTCTGCAAGGGGCCGATCATATGGACCTGAACCCCGGGGAATGCGGCGCGGAAGCCCGGCCATTTGCCGGCGGCCTCCTGCACGTAATTCTCGCCGAAGACGCGGTGCCCCTGCTCCAGCACCTGACGCACCCTCTCGTCCGGCTGCACCTTGGACACGGCAATCAGCGTGACGTCACCCGGCGCACGCCCGGCGCGTTGGCAGGCTTCAGCGATACGGCGGGAAATCTCGATCAGTGACATGGCGGCCCCTCTTTTGGGCGGCAGAAGGCCACAGACGGCCGAAAATGAAAAGAGCGGGCAAATGCCCGCTCTTCCCTCCGTTTGATCGTAAGATCAGAACGAGAACTTCACGCCGACGTCGGCAGCGTTGTCGCCGAACAGGGTGTGCTGAACCGAACCCGACAGGCTCACGCCGCCGCCGAGGTCTTGGGTCGCGCCGATGCCGACAGCGGTGTCGTTCGGCTTGACGCCGGCGACAACTGCACCACCGGTTGCAACGTAGCCGCGAACTTCGAGCGAGCCGAAGGACTTGGCAGCGTAGACGCTGATCAGAGCGTCGCCCGAGTCGAACGAGTCGCCGTCTTGGTAGATGGCACCAACGGTGGCGAAGCCAGCGTCGTATTCAGCCGACAGGATGTAGTTGTTGATGTCTTCCGCGCCAGCAGCAGCAGCAGCGTCCGACGGGGAGAAGGAGCTGTAGCCAGCGCCGAGTTGCAGAGCGCCGGTTTTGTAGTCGACCGAAGCTGCGATGTGATCAGCGCCGTTTTTGACGGTCTGGTCAGCCTTGTGGTACGACACGCGGCCGGTGAAGCCAGCTGCCGAGTAAGCAGCCTGCACGCCGACTTGGTTTTCGTTAGCAGCCGAGAAGGCATGCGACGAGAAGCCGACGACCGGGATAGCTTCGTCGTTGCCCGGGTCACCGCTCGACGAACCCAGGAAGCCGACTTCCGAGTTGTAGATGGTGGCCATGTTGTCGATGGCGTCGGAGATGTTGCCGGCGTCCAGACGGAACGGGCCCGACGACACGTAGAAGCTGGCGGCCGACGGCGAAGCGTCGTTGTTGCCTTGGTCAGCTTGCAGGCGGACACGGCCACCGATTTCGAAGCCGGTGTCAGCGGTCGCGGAAACGTCGAAGTTGATCCGCAGACGCGAGGACAGTTGGGTCTTCGGGGCGTTCGAACCGTCTTGGTCGAAGTAGACAGCGCCGATACGGCCGTAGCCGGTCAGTTTGTACTCAGCGGAAGCGGCACCAGCGGTGGCTGCCAGCAGAGTGGTCGCAAGAAGAATCTTTTTCATGGTTTCCCTCGTTGTGTCTTCAGGGGTAGCCCAACTCAGGCGAGTCCGAACTGGGTATGGCCCTGTTTCGCCTGACAGCCCTTGGATTGCAACGCGAAGCACTGGGTCACCGGGCAAAGGCAGGATCATTGGTGCAGCTTTGCCACAGTTGCGCCACCCGGCCGCCTCACCCGGGCGCGCTTTGGATCCTTCACGCCCTCCGGGTAAGGAGCGCGCGGCGGATTTCAAGATCTCCGCCCAGGCAATAGCCACAAGAATTCTCAGGGTTTTCACCACCCTGCCCGCCTTCAACCCCGAAAGGCGATTCGATCCGACACCGCCCCGCCTCGCGGTCGCGCGCTTCGGGCAGGCGGCAGACAGGCGTCACACTCGGGGGCATCATAAGGACTACACGCGCGAGGCGGTCTGGCCCGAGCACCATCGCCGGTGGCAGGAAGACCGTGCCGCGACGACCATGAACCGCTGCCCCGGGGCAGGATGCCGGGGAAAGCCCTTGGCAGCCCTGCGCCTCTGGGCTAGATACGTCCTCAAACTCGGGGGTTCGGATGGTTCATCATCGCCATTTCGCTGTAATTTCGGCCTTGGCACTTGGCGCCTTGCTTTCGGCATGCGGCAGCTTTTCCGGCACGCAGCGGGCGCCCGCCACGGATGCGGAATCCACGGCGGCCGAAGCCTCGCCGATCGACCACGAGCGTGTCGCGGATGGCAAGAAGCGCTCGACGGTCTGGGACCTGTTCAAGGGCAGCGACAACCCCAATGTCACCGTGAAGGTGAACAAGTATCTGTGGAACGCCTCGCTGGACGTGCTGAACTTCCTGCCGATCCAGTCGGTCGATCCTTTCACCGGGGTTATCGTGACCGGTTATGGCACGCCTCCGGGCGGCGGGCGCAGCTACCGCGCCACGATCTACATCCAGGACCCGGCACTGGACGCCCGCTCGCTCAAGCTGTCGCTGCAAGGGTCGAACGGCGCTTCGGTCGCCCCTGAAACGGTGACCGCCGTCGAAGATGCGATCCTGAACCGGGCCCGTCAGCTGCGGATCGCCGATTCTCACCTCTGACCGGAGGAACCCCGGCCGCGGCCGCGATTTTTTCGCCCCGACCCGCCCCTGTGGCTGGACCTTTCGCCTTTTGCAGGTGTAATTCCGGCCCGGTTGACCTTCCCTTATATATATGGGCCCCAGATGTCGCGCTACGAACCCGCCGTGATTGAGACGAAATGGCAGAAGGCCTGGGACGAGGCGCAGGTCTTTCAGGCCCGGCGCGACCCGGCCAAGCCCAAGTATTATGTGCTCGAGATGTTCCCCTACCCTTCGGGCCGCATCCATATGGGTCATGTGCGCAACTACACGATGGGCGATGTGGTGGCACGGACCAAGGCGGCGCAGGGCTTTTCCGTGCTGCACCCGATGGGCTGGGACGCTTTCGGCATGCCGGCCGAGAATGCCGCGATGGAACGTGGCGGCCATCCGCGCGACTGGACCTATCAGAACATCGCCGACATGCGCGGCCAGATGAAGCCCTTGGGCCTGTCGATCGACTGGAGCCGCGAGCTTGCCACCTGCGACCCGGAATATTACGGCCAGCAACAGGCGATGTTCATCGACATGCTGGAAGCCGGCCTGATCTACCGCAAGAAGGCCGTGGTGAACTGGGACCCGGTCGACATGACGGTTCTGGCCAATGAACAGGTGATCGACGGGCGCGGCTGGCGCTCCAACGCCTTGGTCGAACGGCGCGAGCTGACCCAGTGGTTCTTCAAGATCTCGGACTATTCGGGCGAACTCCTGTCAGCCCTCGACGGCCTGAAGGATTGGCCGGAGAAGGTCCGCCTGATGCAGGCTAACTGGATCGGCAAGAGCCAGGGCCTGCAATTCGCCTTCAAGACCGTCGGCGCCCCCGCCGGGTTCGAGACGCTGGAGGTCTATACCACCCGCCCCGATACGCTGATGGGCGCCTCCTTCGCCGCCATCTCGCCCGACCATCCCCTGGCCAAGGCACTGGAAGCGGACCCGAAGATTGCCGAGTTCATCGCCCTCTGCCGCAAGGGCGGCACCTCGGCCGAGGAAATCGAGACCGCCGAGAAGATTGGCTTCGACACCGGCCTGCGCGTCCAGCATCCGCTCGACCCGAACTGGGAACTGCCGATCTGGATCGCCAATTTCGTCCTGATGGATTACGGCACCGGCGCGATCTTCGGCTGCCCGGCGCATGACGCGCGCGACTTCGAATTCGCCACCAAGTATGATCTGGAGATCAACGCCGTCTTTGTTGCGGAAGGTCAAGAAGACACCGACCTGACCGAGGCATTCGTGCCGATGAAGTCGGAAAAGGTCAACTACATCCGCGGCTTTGCCGGGGCTGAACTTCAGACCGGCGAAGAGGCGATCGCCGCCGCCATCGCCCATGCCGAGGCCAATGGCTATGGAAAGGGCGTCACCAACTACCGCCTGCGCGACTGGGGCATCTCGCGCCAGCGCTATTGGGGTTGCCCGATCCCGGTGATCCATTGCGCCACCTGCGGCGTCGTGCCCGAGAAGAAAGAGAACCTGCCGGTCGAACTGCCCTATGACGTGACCTTCGACAAGCCGGGCAACCCGCTCGACCGTCACCCGACATGGCGCGATTGCACCTGCCCGAAATGCGGCGCGGGGGCGAAGCGCGAAACCGACACGATGGACACTTTCGTCGACAGCTCCTGGTACTACGCCCGCTTCACGGCGCCGCGTGCCAGCACGCCGACCGTGGCCGATGACGTGAATTACTGGATGAACGTCGATCAATACATCGGCGGCATCGAACACGCGATCCTGCACCTCCTGTACTCGCGCTTCTTCGCCCGGGCGATGCACAAGACCGGCCATCTGCCGCTGAAAGCCATCGAGCCCTTCAACGCGCTCTTCACTCAAGGCATGGTCACGCACGAGATCTACAAGACCACCGACGCCAACGACCGCCCGGTCTATCACCTGCCCGAGGATGTCCGCAAAATCTCCGTCGACGGCAATGTCGTGACCGTGCTGAAAAGCCGTCTCGCCGACATTGGCATTGACCCCGAAGCCACGGAAATCCCGGAGGAGGCGCTGCAGGCGATCACCCTTCTGGCCGACATGCAGGTCGAGGTGATCCCCTCGGCCAAGATGTCGAAGTCCAAGAAAAACGTCGTCGACCCGATGAACATCATCGCGGCTTTCGGCGCCGATACCGCGCGCTGGTTCGTCATGTCCGACTCGCCGCCCGAACGCGATGTGGAATGGACGGCCTCCGGCGCCGAGGCGACCTTCAAGCACCTCTCCCGCGTCTGGGCCTTGTCCGAGCGGATTGCCGAGATGCCCGCCGACCACAAGGGCGAAGGCGACGACGCCCTGCTGCGCGCCATGCACAAGGCGATTGCCGAGGTAACGGCGGGGATCGAGGGCTTTGCCTTCAACAAGGCCATCGCGAAACTTTACGAGTTCACCAATGCCATCGCCCGCGCTTCCGCCTCCACTTCGGTGATGAAAGAGGCGATCCGCACGCTGGCGCGCCTCATGTCCCCCATGACCCCGCATATCGCGGAAGAGGTCTGGACGGTGCAGGGCGGTGAAAACCTCTGCGCCCAAACCGCCTGGCCCAAGGCCGATCCGGCCATGCTGGTCGACGACACCGTGACCCTACCCATTCAGATCAACGGCAAGCGGCGGGCGGAAATCAGCGTGCCGAAAGACATGCCCGCTTCCGAGGTTGAAAAACTCGCGCTGCAGAACGAGGATGTCCTACGTTTCCTCGCCGGTCAGCCGGTCAAGAAGCTGATCGTGGTTCCGGGGCGCATCATCAATGTCGTGGTCTAGACGCAGCTTCCTCCTGATGCCGCTGGTGCTTGGCGCCTGCGGCTTCACGCCGGCCTTCGGGGTCAATGGCCCGGCCGAGGGGCTTTTGGGCACGATCCGCACCGCGGACCCGACCGACAAGAACTCCTTCGACTTCGTGCAGCACATGGAGGAACGCCTTGGTCGCCCGACCACGCCGCTTTACGATCTGAACTATACGATCACCACCAAGGCGATCGGGGTCGGCATCACCACGGGCGGCGCCATCACCCGCTACACCCTGACCGGCGGCATCGACTGGGCCCTGACCCGGCGTGCCGACAAGACGCGGATGACCGGCGGTCATATCGACAGCTTCACCGCCTATTCCGCCACCGGGTCGAACGTGGCCGGGCTGACCGCGGAAACCGACGCCTACCTGCGCCTGATGCGGCTTTTGGCGGATGATGTGGTGATGCGGCTGGTGGCGGCCTCGTCCAGCTTTCCGAAATGAAACTCGCCGGGGCCGAGGCGCGGCGCTATCTCGCCAAGCCTGACCCGGGCAAGGCGGCGCTGGTGATCTTTGGCGAGGATGCGATGCGCGTCGCCATGAAACGGGCCGAGGCGACGCTGGCCTTGGCCGGGCCCGGCGCCGATGCCGAAATGCGCCTGACCCGCATCCCTGCCGCCGACCTGCGGAAAGATGCCGCAGCCCTGCAGGATGCCGTCAAGGCGCGCGGCTTCTTTCCCGGCGCCCGCGTTGTCGTGGTCGAGGATGCCACCGACGGGCTTTCCGCCACCCTGCAGGCCGCCTTTGACGACTGGCGCCCCGGCGATGCCAATATCATCGTGACCGCCGGCAACCTGACCGGCAAATCCGCCCTCAAGACCTTGGCCGAAAAGCATTTTGCCGTGGCCTGCATCGGCCTTTACGACGACCCGCCGACGCGGGAAGAGATCGAGGCCGAGCTTTCACGCGCCGGCCTGTCGCAAGTGCCCTCCGACGCGATGGGCGAGCTTCTGACCCTGTCGCGCAGTCTGGAGCCCGGCGATTTTCGCCAGACCCTCGAAAAGATCGCGCTCTACAAATACCGCGACTCCGCCCCGCTGACTCCGGCGGAAATCCT
Source organism: Rhodobacter sp. P2_H5 (assembly GCF_056403335.1). Lineage (NCBI taxonomy): Bacteria > Pseudomonadati > Pseudomonadota > Alphaproteobacteria > Rhodobacterales > Rhodobacter > Rhodobacter sp. P2_H5. The sequence continues at coordinate 56,069 of NZ_JBFUFS010000011.1, forward strand.
CGCCCTCGCCCCGGCCACCGTGGAGACCGAAGCGGAAGAGCTTCTGGACGCCGTGGCCGAGCTGCGGATGGGCGAGATCGGCCCGATCCTGCGCCGGCTGGAAGGCCAGGGCGTGCTGCCGGTGACGCTGTGCATCGCGGCTTTGCGCCATTTCACCACGCTGCACCTGATGGCAACCGATCCCGAGGGTGCCGCCTCGGGCTTTGCCCGGGCGCGCGGATTTTTCAAGCGGCGCGACAGGATGCTGAAACAATCCTCGAACTGGCCGACCCGTCAGGTTGAAAAGGCGCTGGCGCTGCTGGTGGAAACCGACATGACGCTGCGCTCCTCCTCCCGCGCGCCGGCGATGGCGGTGATGGAGCGTTGCCTGATCCGGATCAGCCGGCGCGAGCGTTAAGGCGCCGGGCAGCCGTGCAGTTCGACCGAGCGGTCGGCGCCGAGGATCGTCACCGTGACCCCTGAACGGTCCAGCGCAAAGGGCGCGCCTGCAGGTGGCACCAGATCGGCCTCGGCCACCAGCACCCCGCCATCGCGGCTGGAAGAGGCTTGCGAGACCCAGATGCCGGGGTCCTGCGTCTCGAAAATCACCGTCTCGTCCTTGCCCTGCGCCGGCAAGGCGATCCGCGCGGTCAGTCGCACGCCGTCCGAGATCGGCGAGACGGCGCAATTCGCCCCGGACTTCGACACCTTCGGCCCGGCCCGCAAGGCGGCGTCGATCAGCGGGTCCGGCGCCCCTGCCCCGCCCAGCGTCGCATCAAAGGTCAGATGCGCGGGCATGCAGATGTCATGGCAGACGCCCAGGTCCATCTTCAGCGCCAAGGTCACCGGCTGCGCGGGATCCTGCGGCACCACCTCCATCGGCAGGACCAGCCGGTCGAGGTAGCCGATGCTGGTCAGCCCGCTTTGAGTGATCACCTTCGGGCTCGGCCAGTGAAAGGCCACGCTCTTGAGGTTCTTCGACCCGGCCCAGTCAAAGGTCGGCGGAATCCCCGCTTCGCCCGGGGCGCGCCAATAGGTCTTCCACGCCGGCGCCATCTGCAGATCCAGCGCCGCCATGTAATGGCCATCCGCCATCCGCCAGCCGGGCAGCATCTCGGCCCGCAGGACATCGTCCTGATTTTCGGCACGGGCAGGCCCGGTCAGCAGCGGGGCGGTCAACAGGACAGCGAGGAGCAGGTTTTTCATCATGCCCGGACCATAAGCAAAGCCTGCTCCTTTCGATAGTCCGGCCCGATCACTTTGCAGCGAAGCGTAAGTGAAGCGGGAACCCTGTCCGATCTTTGGGGGTTGAGAGGGGACCCACTTGCCCCCATCTTGGAGGAGGAGGACGATTCGATGGACCTGACCAGATGGACCTGACTGGCAAACTGATCCTGGCCATGCCCGGCATGAGCGATCCGCGTTTTGAACGCGCGGTGATCCTCATTTGCGTGCATACGGCCGAGGGGGCGATGGGCTTGATCCTGAATCGCCCCGTGCCAGAGCTGAGCTTTGCCGACCTTCTGACCCAGCTGAAGATCCCGCGCGGCGATCTGGGCCGCGACATCCGCATCCACTCCGGCGGCCCGGTCGAACGCGGGCGCGGCTTTGTGCTGCATTCGACCGATTATGGCGGCGGTCAGGCCACGACCATGGTCGGCGGCGCCTATGGCATGACCGCCACCCTCGACGTGCTGGAGGCTTTGGCCCGCGGCAAGGGCCCGGCGCAAGCCTTTCTCGCCCTTGGCTATTCCGGCTGGGGCCCCGGCCAGCTGGAGGCCGAGATCGCCCGTAACGACTGGCTGACCGCCGAAGCCTCGGATGGCCTGATCTTCGGCACCGAGGACCCGCGCAAATGGGCAAAGGCCCTGCAGGCCATGGGGATCGAGCCCCTGACCCTGTCGCCCAGCGCCGGCCGGGCCTGATGCTTGACGCCCTGGTGATCGGCGCCGGGCCCGCTGGCTTGATGGCGGCCGAAGAACTGGCCCGCGCCGGGCGCCGCGTGGTGATCTGCGAGGCGAAATCCTCCCCGGCGCGCAAGTTCCTGATGGCGGGCAAAAGCGGGCTCAACATCACCAAGGATCAGGACCCCGCCGCCTTTGACGCCGTCTACGCCTGCCCGAACCTGACCCCGATGCTGGCCGAGTTCGGCCCGGCGGAGGTGATGGACTGGTGCCGCGGCTTGGGCCAGGAGGTCTTTACCGGCTCCTCAGGCCGGGTGTTTCCCACCGTGATGAAGGCCTCCCCCCTCGTCCGCGCCTGGGCCGCGCGACTGGCAGGCATGGGCGCCGAGATGCGCCTGCGCTGGCGCTGGACCGGGTTTGACAGCGCGGGTCTGGTCTTTGAAACCCCCACAGGCCGCGAAGTCCTGCACCCCAAGGTCACCGTTCTGGCGCTCGGCGGCGCCAGCTGGGCAAGGCTCGGCTCGGATGCCGCCTGGGTGCCGTGGTTGCAGGCCAAAGGCGTCGAAATCGCCCCTTTCCAACCCGCCAACATGGGCTTCGCGGTGCAATGGTCGCCCCATATGGCCAAGCATTTCGGCCAGGCCGTCAAGGGCGCCGCCCTCTGCGTCGGACCCTTGCGCGAACGCGGAGAGTTCGTCCTGACCGCCAAAGGCGTCGAAGGCGGCGGCATTTATGCTGTCTCCAAACCCCTGCGCAAGGGCGCCAGCCTGCATCTCGACCTGATGCCCGATATCCCCGCCCCCGAGGTCGCGGCCCGCCTCGCCAGGATGAAAGCTTCCGAAAGCCTCGCCAACCGCCTGCGCAAGCTGGGCCTTTCGGCCCCGGCACTGGCTTTGGTGATGGAGTTCGGCCGCAGCCTCGACCCGGTTCAGGCGATCAAATCTCTGCTGCTTCCCCTCAATGGCCCGAACCCGCTGGACGAAGCCATTTCCACCGCCGGCGGCGTGACCTTCGCCAGCCTCACCCAAGACCTCGCCCTGAAGGCCCTGCCGCAAACCTTCGCCTGCGGCGAAATGCTGGATTGGGAGGCCCCGACCGGCGGTTATCTTCTGACCGCCTGCCTCGCCACCGGGCGGTGGGCCGGGCGGGCGGCAGCGCGGGTGTAGCTACTTGCCCCCGCCCGCCGTCTCGCCCCCCTCGCGGGTCAGGTAATAGGCGAGCAGGATCGGCAGAAAGGTCGTGGCAAACACCACCATCGCCACCACATTGGTCACCGGGCGCTGGCGCGGGCGGATCAGCTCGTCCAGCATCCAGATCGGCAAGGTCTTTGAGCTCGCCCCAACACCGGCAGTGAAGGTCGTCACGATCACCTCGTCAAAGCTCAGCGCAAAGGCCAGCATGCCCCCCGCGAGCAGCGCCGTGCCCAAGTTCGGCAACAGCACATGTCGGAAGGTCTGGAAGGCATTGGCGCCGAGGTCCGCCGAAGCCTCCAATATCCCGCCCGACAGACGGCGAAAGCGGGCGACCGCGTTGTTATAGACGATGACGATGCAGAAGGTCGCATGGCCCAAGACGATGGTCAGCCAGCTGAAATCCAGATGCAGCATCGGCACCGCCGCCCGCAGCGCGATCCCGGTGATCACCCCCGGCAAGGCGATCGGCAGCACGATCAGCAAGGACAGCTGATCGCGCCCCCAGAACCGCGCCCCGCTCATCGCGGCAGAGATCAGCGTGCCGAGGATCAGCGCGAGGAAGGTCGAGATCAGCGCCACCTTCAAGGACAACAGCAGGGGCGGCCAGATATCGGCCCGGTTCCAGGCCACGGCAAACCACTTGGTCGTCAGCCCCGGCGGCGGAAAGGCGAAGGACCTCTCCTCGATCGTGAAGGCGTAAAGGAAGATCAACAGGATCGGCAAATGCAGGAACAACAGGCCCAGAATGGCCGAGAGTTTCAGCGAGAACGAGGCTTCAGAGCGCATCGAAAGCCCCCGCTTTCCGTGCCAGCGTCAGATACACCAGCATGATCAGGATCGGCACCACGGCAAAGGCCGCGGCCAGCGGCACGTTCCCCGCCGTGCCCTGTAACTGGTAAACCGCCATGCCGATGAAGCTCGACGAATTGCCGATGATCTGGGGGATGATGTAATCGCCCAAGGTCAGCGAGAAGGTGAAGATCGACCCCGCGATGATCCCCGGCAGGGCCAAGGGCAGGGTCACGCTCCAGAAAGTCCGCCGCGCGCTGGCGCCAAGATCGGCGGAAGCCTCCAGCATCGAGGTCGGCACCCGTTCCAGCGCCGCCTGCATCGGCAGGATCATATAGGGCAGCCAGACATAGCAGAAGACGATGAAGGTGCCGAGGAAACTGGTCGACAAGGAATTGCCCCCGACCCCCGGCAGGCTGAGCGCCGCGTTCAAAAGCCAGTCGGTATGGGTGGCGGTTGCGGCCCAGGTGATGATCCCTTCCTTGGCGAGGATCAGCTTGAAGGCATAGACCTTGACCAGATAGCTCGACCACAGGGGCAGCATGACGCCAAGGTAAAACGCCGCCTTCCATCGGCCCTTGGCGAAGCGGGCGGCGTAATAGGCCACCGGAAAGGCAATCACCGCCGAGGCGAGCGTCACCGATGTGGCCATCAGCAGTGTCCGGGTGATGACGGCGAAATTCGAAGGGCGGAACAGCTGGCCATAGGTCTGCAGCGTGAATTCGGGGATCACCACGCCAGAAAAATCGTCCAGCCGGTAAAAGCTTTGCAGGAGGAGCGCCGCCAGCGAGCCGAGGTAAACCACTCCCAGCCACAACAGCGGCGGGGCGAGCAGCAGCGCCAGAAGCACCCTCGGGTGACGCCAGAACAGCCGGGTCAGACGGTCTGCGAGATTGCGGGCGGGGAAGATCGCAGGCGTCATGGCTGGCCCCCGGTGTTGCGCGGGACGAAAGGCAGGGCCTCCGGCGGGAGTATTTGGCAAAGCGCAATCATGGTTCGTTTGCCATGACGTGGAGGGCGTCGGGCGCAAAATTCAGGGCGATCCGGCTGCCTTCGGGCGGCACCGGGGCGCCTGCGGGCAGGAAGGCCGCGATCTCGGTGCCGTGCAGCGACAGGCTAATCCTTGTGCCCGACCCCAGGTAGCGGTGCGAGAGGACGGCGCCCCTGATCGGCCCGGTTTCGGCCAGATGCAGCGCCTCGGGGCGCAGGCTGGACCAGCGCGCCGGACCGCCCAGCGCCTCGGTCAGCTCGGGCGGTAGCACGTTGGACGAGCCGACGAAATCGGCGACAAATCGGCTGGCGGGCTGGGTGTAGATCTCCTGCGGCGAGCCGATCTGGGCGATCTTGCCATCGGAAAAGACGGCGAGGCTGTCGGCCATCGACAAAGCCTCGCCCTGATCATGGGTGACGAAGACAAAGGTGATGCCGAGGCGGCGCTGCAGCGCCTTCAACTCGTCCTGCATCGCCTCGCGCAGTTTCAGATCCAGGGCGCCGAGCGGTTCGTCCAGCAACAACACGCGCGGTTCGTTGACCAAAGCCCGCGCCAAAGCCACCCGCTGCCGCTGCCCGCCCGACAGCTGCGCGGGCTTGCGGTCGCCATAGGCGTCGAGCTTGACCAGCGCCAGCATCTCCTCGGCCTTGGCATGGCGCTTGGTGCGGCCCATGCCCTTGACCATCAACCCGTAAGCCACATTGTCGCGCACATTCATATGCGGAAACAGGGCGTAATCCTGAAACACCGTGTTCACGTTGCGCAGATGCGGCGGCACCGCCGAGACATCCTCGCCAAAGATCCGGATCTGCCCGGAGGAGGGCTGTTCGAACCCCGAGATCAGCCGCAGGCAGGTGGTCTTGCCCGACCCCGAGGGCCCGAGCATGGCAAAAAACGCCCCTTCGGCGATGGTCAGGTCAACCTGATCGACCGCCTTCACAGGGCCGAAATGCCGGGTGACGGATTGAAACTGAACGGCAGGCTGCATGGGGTCCGGTATCCATAAAGAAGCCGGGCTGGGTCATCCCGGCCCGGCAATGGCAGGATGGGCAATCTGCCCATCCTGCTTGGGGTAGGATGGGCAATCTGCCCATCTTGCCTCAGTTGCCGCCGACGACGGCCATGTAATCGCTCACCCAGGTCGCGTAGGGCACGCAAGCCCCGGCGCCCGCCTTGCAGTCAGCAATCGGCGTGGTCCAGAAGTGGATCTTGTCGAAGGTCTCCGACCCGTTGGCCTTGCAACCCTCGGCCGTTTGCAGGCCCGATCCGTCGCCACAGGCCGCAGGCACCACCGGAACCGACCCGAACCACGACGACAGGTCGGATTGCAGGTTCGAATTCAGCGTGTGTTCCATCCACTTGTAGGCGCAGTTCGGGTGCGGCGCATTGGTGGCCAGCATCGTGGTGTCCGACCAGCCGGTGGCGCCCTCTTCCGGCACGGTCGAGGCGATCGGGAATTTCTCACCCAGCAGCAGGTTCACCTGATAGGGCCAGGAGGTCGAGGCGACGATGCCCTCGTTCTTGAAATCGTCTGTCTGCACCGTCGCATCCGACCAGTACCGGCTGACCAGCTTGCGCTGCGCGCGGAGCAAATCGAGCGCTGCGGCATATTGCGGCGGGGTCAGCTCATAGGGTGAGGTGATGCCAAGCTCGGGCTTGTGCGCCATGAGGTAGAGCGCGGCATCGGCCACATAGATCGGCCCGGCATAGGCCTGCACGCGGCCGGCATTGGTCTTGCCGTCGGGCAGGTTCTGTTCCTCGAAGACCACCGACCAGGACTTCGGCGCCTCCTTGAAGACATCGGTATTGTACATCAGCACGTTCGGCCCCCACTGATAGGGCACGCCGTAATGCTTGCCATCCACCGTGAACCAGGCGCCATCCTTCAGACGCGGGTCGAGCTTGTCCCAGGACGGAATCAGGCTCGTGTTGATCTCCTGCACCTTCTTGCCCGCCACCAGCCGCAGGCTGGCATCGCCCGAGGCGGTGACCAGGTCGAAGCCGCCCTGGTTCATCAGCGTCACCATCTCGTCCGAGGTGCCGGCAGTCTTGACGTTGACCTTGCAGCCCGACTCCGTCTCGAACTTGGTGATCCAGTCATAGGCCTTGTCGCTTTCGCCGCGCTCCATATAGCCGGGCCAGGCGACGATATCGACCTCGCCCTCGCCCGCGCCCACCGCCGTGACCTGCGCCATCAGCGGTGTTGTGGCCAGAGAAAGGGCCAGAAGCCCGGTGCCCATCCGTTTAAGTGTCTTCATCGCAATCTCCCTGATGAGGCGCCGTACCGGCGCGGTGCCGCTTGTGCGGGCTTATGATCAAATTAGAGGGAGCGGGACGGGAAGCAAGCAGATTTTCGCCGAAGGGCAATTGCCCCGGGTCAGGGCCGCGGCCCCTGCCCCTTCGCCGTGCAAAGGGGCAGGAAGATCGCGTCAGTCAAAGCGCGTCAGGCAAAGCGCGCCGGGCGGAAGGTGGCGAGCAAGGGATGCGCCTGACCGGTCGCAATCTCCCAGGCCAGCAATTCGCCCGCGATCAGGCCCAGGGTGGCGCCGCTGTGGCTGAAGGCGACGTAATAGCCCGCGATCTCCGGCACCGCGCCAAAGACCGGCTCGCCATCGCTGGGAATCGGCTTCGGCCCGATGCCCTGGCTGGCAAATTCCAGCTTGGGATGGCCCTCCAGCACCTTGGAGGCCTCTTCCAGCAGGCCGGCGATGGTCGAGTCCTTGACCGTATAGGTCCCGTCCGCGTTCACGATGACCTCTTCCTCAGACCAGGCGGAATCAAGCGCCAGCCCGCCATCAGGCATCGGGCGCACCGCGACGCGGGGGGTGTTCAGCACGGCTTTCAGCCGCAGGGTCAAGGGCTTGGTCCGCACCAAAAGGGCGATCGGCGTGCCGTCGTCGATCTTCACCCCCGCCTCTGCCGCCATCGCGGGCACCGCCCCGCCGGTCGCAACCAGCACCGCATCAGCGGTAAAGCCGAGGCCCGAGGTCGTGGTGACCCCGGTCGCCCGCCCCCCCTTGACGGTGACCGAAGCGCGGCCCGCGTCGGTCACGACCTTGCCGCCGCGCTCGATGAATTCCGACATCAGCACCTGCACCAGCGAGGGCAGATCGACCCAGCCCTCGCCGGGGTTGAAGATGGCGCCCTGTGGCGTCACCGCACTGGCGGCGATGCCCGGCGTCACCCCGGCAATCTCGTCCGCCGCCAGATGCAGCGCATCATAGCCCAGCGCCTGTTCATGGGCGAAGACCGCCGCAATCTCGTTGCCCGGGCCATCCGGGTCCCAGGTCAAAGCGCCGTCAAAACGCAGCCAGTCGGCCTGCGGGAATTTGGTGGCAAGCGTGCGGTAGCGGTCGATCCCCGCCATCCGCAGCGCGTGATATTCGGGCGAGCGTTTGCGGGCCGAGTTCAGCCAGGCCAGCGAGCGGCCCGAGGCCCCCATCGCCAGAGGCCCGTCATTGATCAGCGTGACCTTGACGCCGCGCCGCACCAGCTGCACCGCGGTGGAGGCACCGAATATGCCGCCGCCCACCACGATCACACTGGAAACATTCGAGGATTTTTCCATATCCGAGGACTTTCGTTACAAGATTTCACACCTCCGGCGCAGGGCTGGACCCTGAACCGGGGCAGGTTTGGGCCGGGGGGTTACAGCACCTCGGCCAGGAACAGCTTCAACCGGTCGCTTTGCGGCGCATCGAAGATCTGCGCCGGCGGGCCCGCCTCGACCACGCGGCCCTCGTCCATGAAGACGACCTGATCGGCGACCTTGCGGGCAAAACCCATCTCGTGGGTCACCACGACCATGGTCATGCCACGGCGGCCCAAGTCTTCCATCAGGGTCAGCACGCCCTTGACCAGTTCGGGGTCCAAGGCGCTGGTGACCTCGTCAAAGAGGATGATCTCCGGCTCCATCGCCAGGGCCCGGGCAATCGCCACGCGCTGCTGCTGGCCGCCCGACAGGTTGCCGGGCCGATGGTCCTTGCGCGTCGCCAGCCCCACATCCGCCAGCCGGGCCGAGGCGATGCGTTCCGCCTCCGCCGTCGGCATGCCCTTGATCCTGGTCAGCGAGAGCATGACGTTTTCCAGCGCGGTATGGTCCGGGAACAGGTTGAAATGCTGGAACACCATCCCCACCCGGCGCCGCAGCTTTTCGGGCTGCATGGCGAGGATGCTCTGCCCGTCCAGCCGGATATCGCCGCCCTTCGGCTCCACCAACCGGTTCAGACAGCGCAGCAGGGTCGACTTGCCCGAGCCGGAAGGCCCGATGATGCAGGTCACCGTCCCCGGCTTGACCGTCAGGCTGACGCCTTTCAGAACGTCGACCGTGCCGTAAGCCATGGTCAGCCCGTCGACCTCCAGACTGCCGCCCGTGAAGCGGTTGGCAGCAACCGGTTTGGCCGATTCCAGCTCGCCCACCTCGGCCAGACCGCTGGTCAGCGTCGGCCGCTTGCCGACCCGCAAACGGCGGTCGATCAGGTTGACGACATGGGTCAAAGGCACGGTAATGATCAGGTAGAAAATCCCCGCCAGCAGCAAGGGCGACAGGTTCCCCGTCACCACCGCCTGATCCTGCCCAACCCGGAAAATCTCGCGCTCTGAGGCCAGAAGCCCCAGGAAATAGACCAGGCTCGAATCCTTCACATTGCCGATGAACTGGTTGACCAGCGCCGGCAGCACCCTTCGGATGCCCTGCGGAATCACGATCAGCCGCATCCCCTGCCGGTAGTTCATGCTGAGTGCCCGACACGCCTCCATCTGGCCGCGTTCCACGCTTTGAATGCCCGAGCGGAAGATCTCGCCGATATAGGCCCCGGCGATCAGGCTCAGCGCCAGAATGCCCAATGGGTAAGGCGAGGGCCCGAAAATCTCGCGCCCGATGCGGGCAAAACCCTGTCCGATCAACAGGATGGTCACGATGGCCGGCAGGCCGCGGAAAATGTCGGTGTAGATCTGTGCCGGGTAACGCAGCCAGCGCGACTGCGAGATGTTCATCACCGCCAGCACCATGCCAAGCACCACGCCCAGCACGGTCGAGGCCGAGGCGAGGATCAGCGTGTTCTTCAACCCGGTCGTAATCATCATCGGCAGAACTTCTGCCATCGCCTGCCAGTCCAGAAAACTGCGGCGTAAATTCTCTAGCCAGTCCATTCATGCCCCTTGGTGCTGAAGGCTTGGCCGCAGGCCTCTGCCTGCGGCCAGATCCATGTCACTTGGGCAGATAGTCTGCGGGCATCGGCGAACCGGGGAACCACTTTTCATATAGCGTCTTCCAGGTGCCGTCCTGCATCGCCTCATGCAGCCCCTTGTTCAGCGCCGCCTTGAAGGCATCGCTGCCCTTGCGGATCACGAAGCCGGCGGGGGCATCGAACGAGGGGATGTTGACCGCAATCACCAGACCGGGGAACTGGCTGCCATATTGCTTGGCCGCCTCGTAGTCGAGGAAATGCGCATCCACCGTGCCGTTGTTCAAGGCGGCAATCGCCGAGTTGTTGTCGGGGAATTTCACCAGATCGGTGCCAGTGAAGTTCTTGGAGGCATAGATCTCCTGCAAGGTGCCCTGCACCACGCCCAAGCGCTTGCCCTTCAGCCCGGCCGCATCGGTGATCCCCTTGTCGGCGGTCAGCACCGAGAGATACCCAGCAAGGTAACCATCCGAGAAATCCACCGTCTCCTTGCGCTTGTCGGTCGTCCCGATCGCCGCCACCGCCACGTCAAAGCGGCCATTGGCCACCGAAGGCATCAGCGCCGAGAAATCCTGCCCGGTGAAGATCACCTGATCCGGCTTGAAGCCCATCCGCCCCACGACGTTGAGGAACAGCTCGATGTCAAAGCCGGTAAAGGTGCCATCCGCCTGGGTAAAGGCATAGGGCTTGGCATCGCCCATCGTCCCCACGCTGATCGTCTTGGCGTCGATCAGCCCATAGGGATTGTCCTCGGCCATCGCGGTTGAAGCCGCCCCAAAGCCCGCCACGGCCAGCGTCAAAGCCATCGCCCCCCGGCGCAGGGGTGCGGCCAGCGAGGTGAACATTCCGGTCATGCGCATTTCCATATCTCCACTGTGAAGTTTGTTGGTCTTGTCCTTGCCGAGGCCGCCTTCGCGGTCCCGGCTCCGTTCCCGATCGGTTTCCAGCCCGGATCAGTGCCGAAAAAGCTGCGGCCCGGCCTGATCTTCTTGCGGAAAGACCGATTTAATCGCGTCTGAGACCGGTCTATTTCCTTTTGAGACCGGTCTCATTTGCAATCGTTAGCCACGAGTTGACCTCCCGTCAACATTTCTTGTAGTCATTTCGCAGATGACGAAAAAACCCATCAAAGCGCGTTCCGTGACCGTCCTTGACGTGGCCCAGGCGGCCCAGGTCTCCAAGGCCACGGCGGCGCGCGTGCTGGGTGGCTACGGCGTGGTCAGCGAGAAGATACACGACGCGGTGATGGCGGCGGCCAAGGCCTTGGATTACCGGCCCAATGAGCTGGCGCGCTCCATGACGACCGGCAAATCCGGCATCATCGGCGTGGTGGTCGGCGATATCGAAAACCCCTTCTTCAGCCTCGCCGTACGCGGCATTTCCGACGCGGCCAAGGTCGCCGGCTTCAACGTGATCCTTGCCAACTCCGGCGAAACGCTGGAGGCCGAACGCGCCGCCGTGCGCCTGATGATCGGCAAAAGGGTCGATGGCCTGATCGTCACCCCCGCCGAATCACGCGACACCGCCCATCTGCACGACGTCCACCGATCGGGCCGCCCGCTGGCGCTTCTCGACCGCGCCTTGCCCGATCTCGAGGTTGACACCGTCACCGTCGACGACCGCGCCGCCGCCGTGGCCGCCACCCGGCTTCTGGTCAGCGCTGGCCACCGCCGCATCGCCTATCTGACCGCCGTCAGCGACCGCGGGGCCGAGTTCCACGACCTCGCCCAGCTTTACACCACCTCGGTCCGCGAAAGGGTCGAGGGCTTTCTTTCGGTTTGCGAAGAAGCCGGGATCGCGCGGCCCGAAAGCCGCGTCTGCCTTGGCGCCACCAGCCCCGAGGCGACCCGCAGCCTCGCCGCTCGCCTGTTCTCCAGCGCCGACCGGCCCACCGCCATCATCGCCTCCGACAGTCTGATCGGGCTGGAGATCTTCAAGGCGATCCGGGCGCATGGTCTGCGGATGCCGCAGGATATCTCCTTGATAACCTTCCATGATGCGGATTGGACCAGTGTCACCAGCCCGCCGATCACCGTGATCGACCAGCCGGTCTATGCCTTGGGCAAAAGCGTCGCGGAACTCCTGATCCGCCGCCTGAAAGGCGAAAGCCCGGCGCCGCAAAGGCTGATCCTGAACACCGCGCTGATCGCGCGCGGCTCGGTCGGACCGCGCCCCGAATAGCTCCGTTGGGTTAATTTAGCTGCATTTTTGAGCCCGGTTCGCGGGGGTCTTAAAACTTGGGCAAGTGTTTGCCCGCAGTCTCTGCGCATCGCCGTCAAAAGAGCGGGGGCGATTCGTGCAAAGGAGATTGCAATGAAACTCTTCCGACTTGCAGCGCTGCCGCTGCTGTTTGTGGCCCAGACCGCCTGGTCCGCCGACTATCAGGGGGCGATGAAGGCCTATCTGGACGGTTCGATCCGGGCCTGGGCCGAAGATCCGGCGCTGGTGCAGGCGATCACCGCCGCCAACACCGACCGCGCCGCCTATGATCAGGCCAAGATCGACAGCCTCGACGCCGCCTGGAAGGCGGAGGTCGGCTAGGCCGAGACGCCCACCATCACCCCCGTGATGGCCAATGCCGCCGCCGACTTCCTGCGCCAGAAGGTCGAAGAATCGGGCGGCAAGATCACCGAGGTCTTCATCACCGACGCCAAGGGGCTGAACGTCGCCGTTTCCGCGCCGACCTCTGACATGTGGCAGGGTGATGAGGACAAGTTCACCAAGGTCTTCCCCACCGGGGCCGAGGGGGTGCTGTTCGGCGATGTGGAACTCGACGAATCGACACAGAGCTATGAGGGCCAGATCTCGATCACCATCGTGGATCCCGCAACCAAGGCCGCGATCGGCACCATGACGGTCGGCGTCAATGCAGATGCGTTGATGTAGGGCGAAAGCAGGGGGGTCTTCATGTCACGCGGTTCCGATCGATCTTTCCATTTTCTGCACCTGTCGATTTTCGGCAAATGTCTGGCCATGGTGGCGGTCATCACGGCCCTCGTGGCCGGGCTCATCACCTTCAACGCCTCGGGCATGTTGCGCGACGTGGCGAAGAAAGGGCTGCGCGGTCAGGCCTTTGACACCTCGCAAAGCATCGCGCGCGAGGTGGCGGGGGCGATCAAGTTCGGCAAGGACAGCGCGGTCACCGCCGCCTTCGAACAGCTGCTTAAACGCGAGAATGGATTGCTGAAAGGCATGATCGCCTATGCCCCTTCGGGCGAGGCGCGGATCAAATCCGGCGAAATTGACGACCCCACCCAGCAACTTCTGACCAGCCTGGCCGCCAGGGCCGCCATCTCCGGCCAGGTTGAAACCGACCCGACCGGCCTCTTCGTGGCCGCGCCGGCACTGTTCGGCGAAAAGGCCGACAAGGCCGGCGTGGTCGCCACCCAATGGTCGACCGCCAGCCTCGAGGCCGAATATGGCGCGCTGCAGTTGCGCGCGATCCTCATGGCGGTAGTGGTCTTTGTGGCCCTTCTGGCCGTGGGCGCCTGGTTCCTGCACCGCGCCATGCGGCTGCCGCTGCAGGCGATTTCCGGCGCGATGGATCAGGTCGCGAATGCCGATTACGTCACGGCGATCCCGATGACAGCCCGTCGTGACGAGGTGGGCCGCATCGCGCAATCGCTGGACGTGATGCGCCACGGCCTCGGCCTGGCGCTGAAAGACCGCGAGATGCACGAACGCGAGGCCGGGGTGCAAAAACAGGTGGTGCAAGCCATGACCGAGGCGCTGCGCAAGCTCGCCGCGGGCGATCTGACCAGCCGCCTGCCCGCCAATTTCCCGCCGGAATACCAGCAGCTGCAAAGCGACTACAACTCGGCGGTGGAGGGTCTCTCCAAGGCGCTGCTCGCCGTGATCGAAACCGCCGGCCAGATCGAGGCCGGGGCCAACGACATCAACCGCCAGTCCGGCAACCTGTCGCAACGCACCGAAAATCAGGCCGCCACGCTGGAGGAAACCGCCGCCGCGATGGACGAGCTGACCGCCAATGTCCGCGCCGCAGCCACCGGCACCCAGGAGATTGAACTGGTGGTCCAGCAGGCCCAGACCGAGGCGAGCCAAAGCGGCAGCGTTGTGCAAAGTGCGGTCAACGCCATGCAGGAGATCGAGAAATTCTCCGGCCAGATCTCCACCATCATCGGGGTGATCGACGATATCGCCTTCCAGACCAACCTTCTGGCGCTGAACGCCGGGGTCGAGGCGGCGCGGGCGGGCGAGGCGGGGCGCGGCTTTGCCGTCGTCGCCTCCGAGGTGCGCGCGCTGGCCCAACGCAGTTCAGAGGCCGCACGCGAGATCAAATCGCTCATCACCGGCAGCGCGCAGCAAGTCGCCAAGGGGGTGGATCTGGTGGGCAAGGCCGGGCAGGCGCTGTCCAGCATCGTGGTCCGGGTCCAGAATATCTCTGGCCTGATGTCGGGCATCGCCAGCGGCGCCGGGGCGCAGTCGGGCAGCCTGAACGAGATCAACATCGGCGTGGCCCAGCTGGATCAGGTGACCCAGCAAAACGCCGCCATGGTGCAGGACGCCACCCGCTCCAGCGAGGATCTCAGCCGCCAGGCGCAGGAACTTGTCTCGCTGGTCTCGGTTTTCAAGACCGAAGAGGGCCAATCCAACGCCGCAAACCTGCGCCGGGCCAGCGGTTTCTGACCAAGGCTTGCCCGGCCTATGAGCAGGCTTGCTGCGGCCGGATAGGATCGGCCCCGCTTGGCGCGGTGCCATCCCGGACCGGGTAAGGCCACAGGACGCACCGATCATCCCGCGCGTCCCGGCAAGCGCTCAGACGGCGCGCGGCGATGCGGGCCAGGGCGGCGCGATCAGCCGGGCGGATCGGCCAGGCCCTCGGACAGCAGGTCTTCGACGAAGAAGGCCGCAAACTGGCTGCGCCCGGCGACACCCGCCTTGGCGTAGATCCGGGTCAGTTGCGCGCGCACCGTCCCCGCTGCGGCCCCGCGCGCCTGGGCGATCTCGGCCACATCCATGCCTTTGAGCGCCAGAAGCCCGACGTCGCGCTCGGCCGGGGTCAGGGCCCAGAGCGCGAACTGCCGGCTGACGACCTCGGCGAAGGCGCTTTTCGCCGCTTGCAGGGCCGCCTCCTGTTCGCGCATCCGGCGCCGGGTCCGCCGCACATCCTTGACGGTGAAGAGAAGGCCAAGGCCCAGGGCCAGCGCCACCGGCGCCTCGGTCAGGGGATGGGCCTGGCCGGGGTTGCGCATCAATTCACCAAAGGCATCGAACAGAAAGTACAGCGCGGCACAGGCCTGCAGGACCAGAACCGCGATCAGAAGGGCCGGCTCGCGCGCGCCTCGCGGGGCTGGCGTCCCAACTTCCGGCCCTACTTTCGGACCAGCATCCGCGGCGTCCGGCGCGGAGCGATCAGCGGCGGGGGCCGGGGACGTCTTGGGCGAAACAAATCTCATCCGGCCTCCCGGTTGCAAAGACGTGGCGGATCAACGGGTTGCAGCGGCATCCCGGGGCGCGGTCAGCCCTCTTCCTGCAGCCGGGCGCCAATCCGCGCCCGGACCTCGGGCGGCTCGGTGGCGATCACCCGGCAGATCGCGCGCAGATCGCGGCGGGCGGCATGAAGCTGGTCCACCAGGCTGATCACCAGGCCCAGACCATCCTCATCCAGATCGAACTCCTCGGCCAGCTCGCACAAAAGCTCGATCCGTGCCAGGTCGATCCGGCGGAACCCCAGCCCCGCGCTGCTTTCGACCGGTAAGACAATCCGCGCCTCGACAAAGCGCGTCAGGCGCAGTTCGGTCAGGCGCGGCACGGCCAGCAGTACCTCGGCGGCCGAATAGAACTCGCTCATGCTTCGCCTCCTTCGAACAGGCCCTTGCGCGGGTCTTGCGGATGGCTCTTGCGCCAGGTCTCCATGAAGGCGGCCAGGTCGGCATCGACGGTCGGCGGCAGGACGATGCGCAATTCGACCAGTTGATCGCCCGGCTCGCCCCGCGCCTTGCGCACGCCGCGCCCGCGCAGGCGCAAGATCCGCCCCGAGGAGGCGCCTTTCGGAATGCTCAGATTGACCGGCCCGTCGATCGTGGGCACCGCGACCTTGGCGCCCAGCACCGCCTCGTCGAGCGAGATCGGCAGCGTCACATGGATATCGTCGCCCTCGCGGTGAAACACCGGATGCGGGCCGACCGTCAGGGTGATCAGCGCATCGCCGGAGGGCCCGCCGCCCGAGCCCGGCCCGCCCTTGCCGCGCAGGCGCAGGGTCTGGCCATCATGGGCCCCCGCCGGGATCTGCACCTCGACATTGCCGACTTCGGGCAGGGTGATGCGCGATTTGGTGCCGCGCACCGCATCGAGAAACGGCACATCGAGGGTGAAGCGCAGATCGTGTCCGGGCAAGGGAAAGCCCTCTCCGCCAAAGCCGCCAAAACCGCCGAAACCGCTGCGCCCGCGACCCTGCCGGCGCAGCATCTCGGCAAAGACATCGGCCGGGTCGCCCTGCGGTTCATAGCCCGGACGGTAGGTGTTGCCCGGCTGGTCGGCGAAATCGCGGTAAAAGCGCCGCTCGGGCTTTTCGGCGCCCGAGGCGTCGATCTCACCCGCGTCATAGCGCGCCCGCGTGGCCGGGTCTTTGAGCAGGTCGTAGGCGGCCGAGATCGCCTTGAACTTGGCCTCGGCGGCCTTGTCATCCGGGTTCAGATCGGGGTGGCTGGTCTTGACCAGCTTGCGATGGGCCTTCTTGATCTCTTCCGCGGTGGCGGTGCGGGTCAGCCCAAGGACGGCATAGGGGTCTTGCATCGAACTACCTCAACCAAGCGCGACAATGGCCGCGCGTCGTATCCTGCACCGGAACGGCCAGGCCACGCTTTGATTTATGTCAGGCTCAACCGGCGCATGGCAAGCCAGCTTGCCAGGGCCAGCGTCGCCGCCGTGGCCAGGCACAGGGGCAATCCACCGATCTGATAGCTGATCCCGGACAGCGCGGTGCCCAAAAGCCGCCCCGCCGCATTGGCCATATAGTAGAAGCCCACATCCATCGACACCCGGTCCGCCCGCGCGAAGGCGAGGATCAGATAAGAGTGCAGCGCGGAGTTGAGCGCGAAGACATAGCCGAAGACCAGAAGCCCGAAGACTAGAACAAGGGCCAGCCCCGCGGGCGCCAGACCGATCCCCGGCGCCGCCGCCGCCAGAACCGCCAGGGCCAGAGGGATCGGCCACAGGACCAGGGCCCAGTGCCGCGCCTGGGCCAGCGGCACCGCCCCTCCCCGCCGCAGGATCTGCGGCGCAAAGCCCTGAACCGCGCCGTAGGCGATGGTCCAAAGCGCCATGAAGCCGCCGATCAGGTAAAACCCGTTCTGCCCGCCCAGCACCGACTGGAAAAAAACTGGCACGCCGACCACGAACCAGACATCCCGCGCCCCGAACAGGAACATCCGCGCCAGGGCCAACAGGTTGATCCGGCGGTCTTTTGACCAGACTTGCGTGAACTTGGCCCCCTTGCTGCCCGCCGGCAGACCCTTGGGCAGAAAGGCCGCCACCGCCACAAGGATCAGCGCCAGCACCCCGGCCATCGCCCAAAGCGCCACCTCAAAGCCCAAGCCCGCCAGCAAGGCCGCGCCAAGGAAGAACCCCGCCCCCTTCACCGCATTCTTCGACCCCGTCAGCACCGCGACCCAGCGGAAGAGCACCCCCTCCCCCTTGGGCGCCAGAACCTTGACCGCCGATTTCGACGACATCTTCGCCAGATCCTTGGCCACGCCCGAAGCCCCCTGCACCGCCATGACATAGGTGACCGACACCGCCACGCTCCACCCCGGGTCGAGCTGCGCCAGGGCCAGCAGCGCCGCAATCTGCACGCCAAGCCCGGCATACAGGGTGCTCGCCAGGCCAAAGCGCGCCGCAAGCCAGCCCGCCGACAGGTTGGTGACCACCCCCGCCAGTTCATACAGCAAGAACAGCCAGGCCAGCTGGATCGGCGAAAAGCCCAAGGCATTGAAATGCAACAGAACCAGCAGCCGCAAGGCCCCGTCCGACAGCATGAAGGCCCAATAGGCCGCCGTCACCGCCGCATAGGCGCGCAAGCCGCTCATAGCCCCGCAGCCACCATCCGGGCGACATCGGCCAGCCGGCAGGCATAGCCCCATTCGTTGTCATACCAGGCGTAGATCTTCACCTGCGTCCCCGCCACGACCATCGTGCTCGCCGCATCGACAATCGCCGAGCGCGGGTCGTTGAGGTAATCCGACGACACCAATTCCCGCGTCTCGTAGCCCAGGATCCCGCGCAACGCCCCCTCGGCAGCAGCTTTGAACAGCGCGTTCACCTCGCCCACCGAGGTTTCCCGCGCCACCTCAAACACGCAATCGGTGAGCGAGGCGTTCAGCAGCGGCACCCGCACCGCATGACCATTCAACCGCCCGGCAAGCTCCGGATAAATCAGGGTAATCGCCGTGGCCGACCCGGTCGAGGTCGGGATCAGGTTCATCAGGGCCGAGCGCGCCCGCCGCATGTCCTTGGCCGGACGGTCCACAATCGTCTGCGTGTTGGTCACATCATGGATCGTGGTGATCGAGCCATGCCGGATGCCGATCCCTTCATGGATCACCTTCACCACCGGGGCGAGGCAATTGGTCGTGCAGCTCGCCGCCGTGATCAGATGGTGCTGGCTCGGATCGTAAAGCTGATGGTTCACCCCATAGACCAGATTGAGCGCGCCGCCGTCCTTGACCGGGGCCGAAACCACCACCTTCTTCACCCCCGCCGCGTAATAGGGGGCCACCTTGGCCGCCGTCTTGAACACCCCGGTGCAGTCGATCACCAGATCGACGCCAAGTTCGGCCAAAGGCAGATCCTCAATCCGCTTTTCGCCGGTCAGCCGGATCTTCTGCCCCGCCAGCGTCAGGCTGCCCACGTCCCAGGTCACAGAACGCGGCCAGCGGCCATGCACCGAATCGAACTCCATCAGCAGGGCCAACTGCTCGGCCCCGGCACCCGGCTCGTTGATCAGCACGATCTCGCCGCCCGCGCCCGTATCGATCAGGTCGCGCAGCGCCAGTTTGCCCATGCGGCCCAAGCCATTGATTGCAATGCGTGTCATCTCAGTTCTTCCCGATCCCGTCGATGTGGCGCTGCAGGGCAACCTTCTGCAGCTCTGCCACAGGAAGGGCAGCAAAGGCGAGGATGCGGCGGCGCAGTTCGGCATAGGCCAGCGCAAAGGCCAGCGCCTTTTCGGCATCGGTGCCGGTGGCCTTGACCGGATCGGCCACGCCCCAATGCGCCGTCATCGGCTGGCCCGACCAGGGGGCGCAGTCCTCGGCGGCGGCCAGATCGCAGACGGTGAAGACGAAATCCATCTGCGGCGCCCCCTCCGCTGCGAATTCCGCGACATGTTTGGCGCGCAGGCCGCTGGTGTCATGGCCATTGCGGGCCAGAACCTCCACCGCGAAAGGGTTCAGCGCGCTGCCGGGCCGGGTTCCGGCGGAAAAGGCGTTGAAACGCCCCTGCCCCAGATCGCGCAGCAAAGCCTCGGCAAAGATCGAGCGCGCCGAATTGCCCGAGCAGATGAACAGCACATTCCAGACCCGATCGGCCATGGCAAACTCCTGTGAGGGGATGAGGGCTGCGACATCCGGGCGGCCGCGCCCGGTGTCATTGACCAGATAGCCCACCAGATCCGCCAGGCGGTCCATCCGCACGCTGTAATACAGCGAGCGTCCCTGCCGTTCAGCCCCGATCAGCCCGGCGCGTTCCAGATCGCTCAGGTGGTGCGACAGGGTGTTGGCGCGCAAATCCAGCGCCGCCGCGATCTCGGTCGGGCGGGCGCCTTGCGGGGCAAAGCGCATCAGGAGCCGGAAGACGGCGAGCCGGTCCGGGTGGCCAAGGGCCGCAAAGGCGGCAAGAGGTGGGTCATGTTCCATATTTCCTGAATATTGGAAATATCAACCCGATCAAGTGAAGCTTTTGTAACAGCGACACGGCCTTTCGCCCTGCGGGCCAAGCGGCTAGCGTGGCGCAGATCCACAGGGGCAAAGAGGGCGAGATGACGTTTTGGCAGCAACTGTCCGGGGTGATCAGCGATCTGGACGGCGTGGTCTATCGCGGTGACGCGCCGATCCCCTCGGCCATCGCGGCCTTCCGACGCTGGCATGAGGCCGGGTTGCCCTATGCTTTCGTCACCAACAACTCGACCCGAAGTGCGGCGGATTTTGCTTCCAAGATCAATGACATGGGCATCCCTGTGACGGCCGAGCGCGTGGTGACCAGCGCCAGCACGGTGGCTGATCTGGTGGCGACGAACCATCCGCCCTCGGCCCGGGTTCTGGTGGTGGGGGCAGCGGCCCTGCGCGACGCGGTGACGGCGCGCGGCTTCACCCTGTCCGATGCGGCGGATGTCGTTGTGGTCGGCCTTGACCGCGCCTTCACCTATGAGACGCTGGGCCGCGCCCAGGCGGCGCTGCTGGCGGGGGCGGCTTTCTATGCCACCAACGCCGACCCGATGCTGCCCAGTGCGACGGCCTTCGACCCCGGCGCCGGCGCGATCCTGCGCGCGATCGAGGTCGCCTCGGGCCGCAGCGCCACCGTGGTGGGCAAACCGGGCCGCCAGATGATCGACCGCGCCGTGCAGATCCTCGGCACAGCGGCGGCGAGGACGCTGATGATTGGCGATCAGGTGGAAACCGATATCATCGCCGGCCATGCCGCGGGCCTGCCGACGCTGCTGGTGCGCACTGGAGTCGCCCAGCCCGGGCCGCACCCCCTGGCCCCTGATTTCGACTTTGCCGACCTGAGCGAAGTGCCTCTGCCGCATCCCGCCGAAAGCTGAGGCACTTCGCGCGAATCCCCGCCGAGACAGCGCCTCACACCGGAATACCCGCTATGCGATCGGCGCATGGGCCGTGGTCGTTTTCGGGAAAAACACCTCCGAAAACGACCGAATCCGCGCGAAAATCCCCGCTTTTGCGCCTTTTGCAGTTGCAGCATTTGACGGCAGACGAAAATTTGTGCATTTGCCCGAAAACGCCGTCAAATTCCGCACAAGCCTGTTCAACTTGCTTTGAAGCACGCTTGCGACTTGATACCGATATCTTCTATATGCCCCCTTGAGTTCAGCGGTCCGACTCGGAAAAACCCTTAAGTTTCCCATCACTATGAAAAATTACGGCATCCTCAGCGTCGCTACCTCCCGTCGTGCGCTTCTCAGTGCTGCGGCGGTTTTCGGCACGGCGGCCGTTCTGCTGCCGGCCCGCCTGCGCGCCCAGGATACCAGCACCCAGCCGGATGCGGCACCGCGGCAATTTTCCTTTGATATTCTGACAGATGAGATGAAGGCGCTGGCCGCCACACCTCACACCACGGCCCCTGCGCCGGAAGGTTTCCTCGGCACGCTGACCTATGACGACTACCGCCTGATCCGCTTCCGCGACGACCGCGCGCGGTGGAGCGAGACCGGCTCCGCCTTCCGTCTGGCCGCTTTCCACATGGGCTGGCTCTTCGCCGAGCCGGTGGTGATCTATGATGTGGCCGATGGTCAGGCGAGCGAGATTCGATTCTCGACCGATGATTTCGAATATCTGAACGCCCTGGCCAGCCGGGTTCCCGAACATGCCGTCCTGCCCGGCGTTGCGGGGTTCCGGCTGAACTATGCGCTGAACCGTCCCGACAAACTCGACGAACTCGCGACCTTTGTCGGCGCCAGCTACTTCCGCGCGCTTGGCCGCGACTCGGCATACGGCCTCTCGGCCCGCGGTCTTGCCGTCAACACCGCCACTGCCCAGGGCGAGGAATTCCCCCGCTTCTCGAACTTCTATTTGGAGCGCGGCCCCGCCGGCAGCCAAAGCCTGACCGTCTATGCCACGCTCGACGGCCCCAGCGTGACCGGCGCCTATCGCATCATCATCACGCCCGGTGCCGCCACGATGATGGAGGTCACCGCCCGCCTGTTCTTCCGCAAGGATGTCGAAGAGCTGGGCGTCGCCCCGCTCACCTCGATGTTCCTTTACTCCGAGAAGAACCGCGCCGGTTACGACGACTACCGCCCGAACGTGCATGACAGCGATGGCTTGCGCATCGTCCGCTCGGATGGCGACGTGATCTGGCGCCCCCTGAACAACCCGCCGCAGCTGGCCGGCAGCTATTTCCCCGAAACCGCCCCCAAGCGGTTCGGCCTGCACCAGCGCGACCGCCGCTTCGAAAGCTTCGAAGACCTGGGCGCCCGCTACGAGCGCCGCCCCACGGCCGAGGTCGAACCCCTGGGCGACTGGGGCAAGGGCTTTGTCCGTCTGGTCGAAATCCCCTCCGACAATGAGGCCAACGACAACATCGTCGCCTATTGGGTCCCCGAGGCCAAGGCCACCGCCGGCGGCACGCTGGAGATGTCCTACCGCCTCTACTGGGGCGATCTGCCGCATGATGATTCCGAACCGCTCGCCTATGTAGACGAGACGCGGGCCGGTCATGGCGGGGTTTCGGGCGCGCAGGCCAAGCAGGGCGAACGCAAGTTCGTCATCGATTTCCGCGGCGGCCTTCTGGGCGCGCTGGAGAGTGACGCCACCGTCGAGCCGGTGGTGACGATCGGCAATGGCACGCTGGTCGGAACGACGCTCGAAAAGATTGCAGGCACCAGCCTGTGGCGGCTTGTCATCGATGTCTCGGCCGATGCGGGCAGTGTTGTGGAGTTGTCGGCGCATATTGCCGGCTACGAACGCCGTTTGACGGAACTGTGGCTTTATCAATGGGTCAGCGCGAAATGAGCATGATCGACACCTCTGTGATCTCTGAAACTGCGGCGCTTGTGCGCAAGCGCGGCGCGCTGCCGGTGGCCCCCCTGGCCATGCCGGTGCAACGGCTGGAATGGCCGCGCCGCCGGCTGGGCCGCTTTGCTGTTCTGTCCTTGGCCCTGCGGGGCGCCGTTCTGGGGCGGCCGACGCGCACCGGGCGGTGAGCTTTGGCTCTGACAGGGCCTGAGGGCCGCACCTACCTCACCAGGACACTGGCCCTGACCTGCAGCCTTGCTGCCGGGTTCGGGGCCTTTGCGCTTTTTCTGAACTATGGCGCCAGCGACGGGCTGGATCTGGCGGATTGGGTGCGCTCGGCGCTGATCTGCGTCTCGACCTTCTGGCTGGCCTGGGGCGCCGCACAGGCGCTGGCCGGCCTGACCACCCGCCCGCCGCGGCCGCCGCGCGCCGTGGGTCCGCTGCGGACCAGGACCGTCGTGCTGGTCCCGGTCTATAACGAAGACCCGATTGCCGCCTTCGCCCGCGTTGCCGTGATGGATGCCGCCATCCGCGCCACCGGCGAGGCCGAATTTTTCCATTTTGCCATCCTGTCCGACACCCGCGACGAGGCGATCGCCCGCCGGGAGGAGGCCTGGTTCCTGCGTCTTCTGGACGAGACCGGCGGCGAGGGCCGGATCTTCTACCGCCGCCGCAGCGTGAACCGCGGCCGCAAGGCCGGCAATATCGAGGAATTCATCACCGCCTCGGGGGCAGCCTACGAATTTGCCATCATCCTGGACGCCGACAGCCTGATGGAGGCCTCGACCCTGATCGAGATGGTGCGCCGCATGGTCGCCGACCCCGACCTCGGCCTGTTGCAGACCCTGCCAAAAATCATCAACGCCACCTCGCGCTTTGGCCGGCTGATGCAATTCTCCGCCTCCTTCTATTCGCCGGTGTTCTGCCGCGGGCTCGCGATGATGCAGGGCAAGACCGGGCCCTTCTGGGGCCATAACGCGATCATCCGTCTGCGCGCCTTTGCCGAAAGCTGCGGTCTGCCCGCCTTGGCCGGAAGCCCGCCCTTCGGCGGCCATATCCTGAGCCATGATTATGTCGAAGCCGCCCTTCTCGCCCGCAAAGGCTGGGTTGTGCGGGTCGATGACGACCTCGAAGGCTCCTACGAGGAAGGCCCCGAGAACATCGTCGACCACGCCAAGCGCGATCGCCGCTGGGCCCAGGGCAACCTGCAACACGCCCGCCTGCTGCTCGCCCCCGGCCTGAAAGCCTGGAGCCGGTTTGTCTTTCTGCAGGGCATCCTGGCCTATGTCTCCTCGCTCTTGTGGCTGAGCTTCCTGCTCGCCTCGATCGTGGCCCCGCTCTTTGCGCCGCCGGTCGATTACTTCCCGATCGAAGGCTGGCCCTTCCCCGTCCTGCCGCCGAGCGAGGCTTTGAAGGCCATCGCCCTCGGCCTCGGGATCGTCGGCCTGCTTTTTGTGCCGAAATTCCTGATCCTGATCGACGCGATCCTGCGCGGCCGCAGCCGCGGTTTCGGCGGCGCGGCCGAGACGGTGAAATCGGTGGTGGTTGAACTGGCCTATACGTCCATCGCGGCGCCGGTGTTCCTGATGTACCAGACCCGCTCGATCCTGCAGGTCGTGATGGGTTGGGATGGCGGCTGGCCGGCACAGGTGCGCGGCGACGGCACGCTCTCGCTGCGCGAGGCCTGGATGGCCAGCCGCTGGATCGTGGCTTGCGGCGTCATCGGGCTCTTGCTGATCCATTTCCTGGCCGAGCATCTGCTTTTGTGGCTCTTGCCGGTGGCGGGCCCGATGGTGGCCGCGCCCTATATCATCGCCTGGTCGTCGCGCCCGGCCCGCTCCCTCCCCTTCCCGACGCCCTTGACCCTGCGCCGCCCGGCGCTGGTGATCGCGCATCAGACCCTCGTGGCCCGCTGGGATGCCGAGGGCGCAACGCCGGGCCTGAGCCCCCAGCTCCGCAATGCCCCCGACCGCGCCGCCGAGGCCATGCCGGGTGCCTGACAGTCCCGTGACCCTGCCGGCCCGCGCACCGGACACGGGGCGGCCGACAGCCCCCCCTGCCCCAAGCCGGCCCGCCCCGCCACGCGAACCGCGGCTGGATGTGTTCCGCGGGCTGTGCCTAGTGATGATCTTCATCAACCATGTGCCCGGCAACCTGTTCGAGGGCCTGACCTCGCGCAACTTCGGCTTCTCGGATGCCGCCGAGGGCTTTGTCCTGATGTCGGGCACCGCCGCCGGGCTGGCCTATTCCTCCGCCTTCCGCGCGCCCTTGCGGCTCTGGCCGGCGCTGGCGCGGATCTGGGGGCGGGTCTGGACGCTCTACCTCGTGCAGATGCTGATGACGCTGGGCGCGCTGGCCATGGCCGCGGCCACCGTGCAGGCCACCGGCGACAGCCAGATCCTGTTCCAGAACAACATGGGCTGGCTCTGGCATCACCCGGTCGAGACGCTGATCGGCCTGCCGCTCCTGACCCACCAGTTCTACTACCTTGATATCCTTCCGCTTTACATCCTGCTCCTCGCCGCCTCGCCCCTGTTCCTTTACGCAGCCCTGCGCCGCCCCGGCTGGCTTTTCGCGGGCGCGCTTGCGGTCTGGGCCGGCTCTGGCATCGCGCGGATCACCTTCTACACCTGGCCCGTGGGACAGGAGTGGCAGTTCAACCCGCTGGCCTGGCAGCTGATCTTCGTGATCGGCCTGCTGCTCGGCGTCGCGCTGAAACAGGGCCGGCGGCTGGTCGCGGTCAAACCCTGGCTTCTGGGCCTGAGCCTCGCCTATCTCCTGCTCGCCCTGGTCGACAGCCAATGGCATGCCTTCACCGAGGTTTTCGGCAAGGCCCTGTGGTATCTGAAGGACAGCCTCGGCGTGCCGTGGATCCTGACCGATTTCGACAAGAAATACCTCACCGCCCCGCGCCTGTTGCATGTGCTGGCCATCGCTTACATCGTCTCAAGCCTGCCTTGGGTCCGCCGCCTCTGCGCCAGCCGCTGGGCCGCGCCGCTGGCACTTCTGGGCCAGCAAGCGCTGCCGGTCTTCGCGCTTGGCAGCGTTCTGGCCATCGGCGCGCAGGGCCTGTTCAACGCCTTCGGCCACGAGCCCCTGCGCGACACGATGCTCATCGGCCTCGGCCTCGCCCTGCAACTGGCGCTGGCCCAGGGCCGCAGCCTTTGGGCGAAAGCCCGCAAGGTCTAGCGGCGCCAGACCACCCGCAAGGTCTGCACCGTCTCGGCATCCGGGCCAAGCATCACGTCGAACGCCCCCGGCTCCCAGATCTGCACCGCATCGGCAATCGTGCTGCCCTTCCAGAAGCGCAATGCCTCCACCGTCACCGCGAACACCGCATCGCCACTGGCCCCCGGCTCCAGCGTGACCCGGGCAAAGCCCTTCAACTCCCGCCGCGGCCGCGAGATCGAGCAGACCGGATCGCGCAAATACAGCTGCACCAGCGCCGTCCCGGCCCGGTTGCCGGTGTTGGTGACCGCCATCGCCACCCGCAAAACATCGCCCTCCCCCGCCAGTTCCAGCCGGTCCGCACGCGGCGGGCCATAGGCAAAACTGGTATAGGTCAGCCCGAACCCCGCCGGGAACAGCGGTGTCGAAGCCTCCTCCAGGATCGTGTCGGTCGAGAATTTGCGGAAAGCCTGACGCCCCGCGCCATCCGTCTCGGTATCGCCGGCAATATCGGCGGCTACGCCAAGGCCCGGGCGGCCGGTCGGCAGATCCTCGGTCCGCAAGGGCAATTGTCCGACGCTGCGCGGCAGGCCAAGGCTCAGATGCCCGGAGGGCGAGGCCTTGCCGAAGAGCACATCCGCCAGCCCATGCCCGCCCTCATTGCCCGGCTGCCCGGTCCAGATCAGCGCATCGACCAGGGGCACTTCGGCGGTCAGGGCCAGGGGCCGCCCCGCCATCGCGATCAGAATCAGGGGCTTGCCCGCCGCCCGCGCCGCCTTGGACACCGCCCGCACCAGGGCGCCCTGCGCGCCCGGCAGGGTGATATCGGCCCGCGTCGCACTTTCCCCGGCGTGCTCCTTGGCCTCGCCGAGGCACAGGACCACCGCATCCGCCCCGGCCACCGCCGCCAGCGCCTCGGCCAGCATCGCCTTGGGGCTTTCAGGCCCGATCACGACCGAGGGCATCCAGGCGTTGTGCACGTTCAGCCGCCGCGCAAGGTTCGCATCGTCGACGATGTTGCAGCCCTTGGCATGGATCACCCGGGTCCTGGCCGAGGCCGCAGCCCGGATCCCCTCCAAGAGGGTCACCGAATGGTCGGGCACCACGTCCAAAGCCCAAGTTCCCTGCAGATCAATTCGGTCATCCGCCAGGGGTCCGATCACCGCGATCTGCCCCAGGTCGGGCGCCAGCGGCAGCGCCTTGTCATTTTTCAACAAAACGCAGCACTTGGGCACCGCTTCCCGCACAAGCGCTACATTTTCCCGCGTATAGGTCACGGCATCGCGGCGGGCGCGGTCCAGTCCCGCAAAAGGGTCGTGGAACAGGCCCAGCCGGTATTTCGCCGCCAGAACCTTGCGGCAGCGCGCGGTGATCTCGGCCTCGGTGATCGGCCCGGCGCTGAAAGCCCCGCCTTCGGCGTCGTGAAACCGCGCCGGGTCGCGCCCGCCCTCTTCGACCAGCCCGCGCAGATGGGTGAGGTAGGCCTGGCTCACCAGATCAATATGCACCCCGGCCTTGAAGGCGAGGTAGGCCGCCTCGCGCCCGTTGGCGGCAATGCCGTGGTTGATCAGATCAGGGTCGATCGCCGTGAAGTCCGAGACGATGAGCCCGTCAAAGCCGAAGCGGTCCATCAGCACATCGCGCAGCAGCGCCCGGTTCGCCGTGGCCGGTATGTCGTTGATCGTGTTGAAGGACACCATCACCGCCCCCGCGCCCGCCGCAATCCCGGCGCGGAACGGCTCCATCACCCGGCACAGCGTCATCGGGCTGGCCTCGACCCCGGCATAATCGCGCCCCGCCAGCGCGAGCCCGTAGCCCGCGAAATGCTTCAGCGTCGCCATGAAGCGGTCGGGCCGCGCAAGGTCGCCATCGGCGCCCTGATAGGCCCGCACGATGGTCTCGGCGATCTTCATGCCGAGATAAGGAAACTCGCCATTGCCCTCCGCGATGCGGCCCCAGCGCGCGTCGTAGCAAATGTCGAGCATCGGCGCCCAGTTGATATTGACCCCATCCGCCCGCGCCTCCCGCGCCGTCATCGCGCTGATGCGGGCGATCAGGTCCATATCCCAGGAGCAGGACAGCGCCAGCGGGATCGGCCCGCCGGTCTTGTAACGCTGGATGCAGTCGCGGCCAAACAGCAAGGGAATGCCGTTCGGCCCGGCGTGGAGGCTCAGTTCCTGCAGGGCGCGGCGCTCCGTCACATCGCCGCCCGCCGAGGAGCCGCCGATCTGGCCGCGCCGGATCATCGTCTCGGTATCGACCGCGCTGGTAACCCCGGTGGTGTCGATCCCCGCGCCGCCGGGGTAGTTGAGCTGGCCAATCTTCTCATCCAGCGTCATCCGCGCCAGAAGCGCGTCCAGAAAGGCCTTGGCCTCTGCGGGCTCGCTCACGGGGTCTGCTCCGGCTGGAAGGTGGTTAATGATTTTCTAAGGAAAATCGAGAAACCATTCTGTAACAATAAGATACGGAGGATTGCACGCGTGCAATCCCCCGCTTTTCACACCTCAGTCAGCGATGACATCCTGCCGCTGCTGACCCAGACCCGCGATGCCAAGCTCGACCACATCGCCAGCGCGCAGATATTGCGGCGGCTTCATCCCCATGCCCACGCCGGGCGGGGTGCCGGTGGAAATCACATCGCCCGGATGCAGCGACATGAACTGGCTGAGGTAAGAGACGACGAAAGCCGCGCCATAAACCATGGTCTTGGTCGACCCATTCTGCATGGTCTGCCCATTCACGGTCAGCCACATCGACAGATCCTGCGGATCGGCCACCTCATCCCGCGTCACCAGCCAGGGCCCGATCTGCCCGAAGTTGTCGCAGGACTTGCCCTTGGTCCACTGCCCCGCCCGCTCGGTCTGGAAGGCGCGCTCCGAGACATCATTGGTCACGGCAAAGCCCGCGACATAAGACAGGGCATCCGCCTCGCTGACATATTTCGCGGTCTTGCCGATGATGACGGCCAGTTCAACCTCCCAGTCGGTCTTGACCGAGCCGCGGGGGATGATGATCGGGTCGTTCGGCCCGCAGATCGCCGAGGTGGCCTTCATGAAGATCACCGGCTCCGGCGGCACCGCCATGCCGCTTTCGGCGGCGTGGTCGGCATAGTTGAGGCCGATGCAGATGAACTTGCCGGTGCCAGCGACGCAAGGCCCAAGGCGGGTGGTATGGTCCACCGTCGGCAGGGTCGCCGGATCAATGCCGCGCAGCATCGCGATCCCGGTGTCCGACAGGACCGCGCCGCCGATATCGGGCACGAGGCCGGACAGGTCGCGGATCGTGCCATCGCTGTGCATGAGGCCGGGTTTCTCGGCCCCTTTGGGTCCGTGGCGCAGAAGTTTCATGGATATCTCCTCAGGTATTGGCCCAACCGCCGTCGATCACATGCGCGACCCCGGTGGTATAGGCGGATTCGTCGCTGGCAAGGTAGACCACCAGATGGGCGATTTCTTCGGGCTTGCCGATGCGGCCAATCGGCTGGCGGGCGATGAAGGCGGCCTTGGCGGCCTCGTAATCGCCGGTGTCGCGCAGGCGCTGGTCGAGGCTCGGGCTTTCCACGGTGCCGGGGCAGATCGCATTGGCGCGGATGCCCTTGGTGATGAAATCGGCGGCGATGCTCTTGGTCAGGCCGATCACCCCGGCCTTGGTCGCGCCATAGACAAAGCGGTTGGGCGCGGCCAGAACCGAACCTGCGACCGAGGCCATGTTGATGATCGACCCGCCGCCGCCTTCGATCATCGCGGGCAGGAAGGCTTTGCACATCCGGTACATGGCCGTCATGTTCAGGTTCATCGAGAAGGCCCATTGCTCCTCGTCGCAGTCAAGGATCGTGCCGGCGGCCACGAAGCCCGCGCAGTTGAAAAGCACGTCCAGTGCGCCGATCTCGGCGGCGGCGGCGTCAATCGCCTCCTTGTCCAACACGTTGAGCAGGCGCGTGGCGATCCCCTCCGCGGCGAGGCTTTCAAGCGCCGCCGCATTGATATCGGCGGCAATCACCGACGCTCCCTCGCGGTGCATCGCGAGGACTGTCGCCCGCCCGATGCCCTGCCCGGCTGCCGTCACCAGCGCCTTTTTTCCTGCAAGCCTGCCCATTCCATCCCTCGCGAACCGCTTCTGCCTGCCTTCCTAAACTGACATGTCAGTTTAGGGAACAGGGGAATTGGCCCGCAGGAAGGTTCATTTGTCGTGATCGGGCGCCTTGCCGGAAATCGCGCGATAAGGGCGGCTGACATCGGTCAGGGTCACCTCCAGCGCCTCGACCTGCAGCGCCACCACGCCGTCGCCGGCCAAGATCAGCTCCACCACGCCAGCGCCTTCCGGCCCCGGCACGAATCGCACCTCCAGCAGTGAGAGGATCGTATCCGCCTCCCCCCGCGCGATGCCCTGGCTGCGCACGCCCAACACGCCGTCAAACACCATCAGGCTGCGGACCCGCTCGAACGGGCGGCCCGCGCGTTCGGCCAAGGGCTTGTCCTCCCAGCGGAAGCGGTTGAGGAGCAGGGCAAACCGGTGCTGACGGCGGGCGAAGGTCATGTCGGTGGCGGCAAGGACCGCATCCTGCACCAGAGCCGCCATGATCGCCAGATCGTCGGGCCCCTGGGCGATCAGGCGCAGGGGGGCGTCGTCGCCATCTTCAAACCTTGCGTCATTCATGCCGATATCCGCTCGATCAGCGCGCCGCAGGCCCGCAGCTTTTCCTCGACCCGTTCATAGCCGCGGTCGAGGTGATAGACCCGGCTGACCACAGTCTCCCCCTCGGCCGCCAGGGCCGCCAGAATCAGGCTGACCGAGGCGCGCAGATCGGTCGCCATCACCCGAGCGCCTTTCAGCTTGTCGACGCCGGTCACCGTGGCATGGCCGCCATGCACCTCGATGCGCGCGCCCATCCGGGTCAGTTCGGGCGCGTGCATGAAGCGGTTTTCAAAGATCTTTTCTTCCAGCACCGAGACGCCATCGGCGGTGCAAAGCAGCGCCATCATCTGGGCCTGAAGGTCGGTCGGGAAGCCCGGGAAGGGTTCGGTCACCACATCCACCGCATTGACCCGTCCGTTCTTGCGCGAGACTTTCAGGCCCCGCGCGGTTTCGGTCACCGACACCCCGGCCGCGTCCAGCTTTTCGGCAAAGGCGCCGACCAGATCCAGACGGCCGCCGAGGCATTCAATCTCGCCCCCGCAGATCGCGGGCACCAGCATATAGGTGCCAAGTTCGATCCGGTCGGTGACCACGGGATGCGTCGCGCCATGCAGGCGGTCGACGCCCTGAATGGTGATGGTCGAGGTGCCCTCGCCTTCAATCTGCGCGCCCATCTTGCGCAGGCATTGCGCCAGATCGACGATTTCCGGCTCGCGCGCGGCGTTTTTCAGAACCGTGGTGCCCTTGGCGAGGGTCGCGGCCATCAGTGCGTTCTCGGTCGCGCCCACCGAAACCAGCGGGAATTCAAAAACCGCGCCCTTCAGCTTGCCGCCGATCGCCTTGGCATGGACATAGCCGTCGCGAAGGTCGAGCTCAGCGCCCATCGCCTCCAGCGCCTTCAGGTGCAGGTCGACCGGGCGCGCGCCGATGGCGCAGCCGCCGGGGAGCGAGACAATGGCATGACCATCGCGCGCCAGCATCGGGCCCAGCACCAGAATCGAGGCGCGCATCTTGCGCACGATGTCATAATCCGCCGTGTGGTTGGCGATGTTGTGCGAGGACATCGCCAGAACCTGACCATCTTGCAGGCCCGCAACCTCGGCGCCCAAGGATTGCAGAAGCTGCGTCATCGTCGCGATGTCCGACAGGCGCGGCGCATTGGTCAGCGTGAGCGGTTCATCGCTCAGCAATGTCGCCGGCATCAGCGTGAGACAGGCATTCTTCGCCCCCGCGATCGGAATAGCCCCCGACAAAGCCCCGTTGCCCCTGACCAGAATCGAATCCATATGCCCGCCTCATTCCAAATCGTTATCCGCCCCGGTCGTGCCGCCGGGCGTTTCATCTCTGTTTTCGGTGCCGTCTTCGGCGCCGGTCTGTTTGCGCGCCTGGGCCTGCGCCTTGCGGCGCCCCATATTGGCCTTCAAAGCCGCCTTCAACCGCTGTTCGCGGGTGATCGGGCCAGAGGCCTTCCTGTCGGACCGGGGTTCTTGCGTCATGGAGGCTTGTGTAGCGCAAGGGTAAGAAAGGGTCCAGTTGAGATGGTAATTTGCTCTTGCACCCCGTTCGCTTTGCGTCTAATCACCCGCCACGCAAGCTGAGGTGAACACCAAGGCCTGACGCGATGCTGTGGTAGCTCAGTGGTAGAGCACTCCCTTGGTAAGGGAGAGGTCGAGAGTTCAATCCTCTCTCACAGCACCATCCTTCCCCAGCCCAACCGTTGAAACCGTTGCAGAAATCCTGATTTCTGTGCGCGTGCCGTCATACGCCATGTGCGCCACAGTGGCGGTCGTGTTCCGGCTTTTGGGGATGCTCACGGCACTGAAAACGCCAGCCCCAGGAGGGCCGGCGATCCAGGTCGGTCAGCAGGGGAACGGCTGGCAAACCTCCCCCGGCAGGGATGCAACTCTGCCCTCGGGGAGATGCGAGGGCGGCTACTGGGCGGCCTTGATCATGTCCGCCGCCTTCTCGCCGATCATGATGCAAACCGCGTTTGGGTTGCCGGAGATCAGCTGCGGCATAATCGAGGCATCGGCGACCCGCAGACCGGCAATGCCATGCAGCCGCAGTTGCGGGTCCACCACCGAATCCGCGTCGCGGCCGGCGCGGCAGGTGCCTGCGGGATGCAGGGCGGCATGGGCCTCGGTCTGGCAGAAGCGGCGGAAGGTCTCGCGCGTCATCGGCGCCTCGGGGAGGTGACGCCGGGCGATATAGCGGCGCATCTCGGGCTGCTCCATCACCTCCATCGCGAAAAGCCCGCCCTCGGTCACCGAATCCAGATCGTAGGGATCGGCGAAATAGTTCGGGCGCACTGTTGGGAAAGCCAGGGGATCGGCGCTGCGCAGCAGGACCTCACCGCGCGAGCGCGGGCGGATCTGGCCCAGATTGACCGTACAGCCATTGCCGCCCGGGACCGAGTCGACGCCTTCTTCGATGCCGGCGCCAACCACCATGAAGAACTGCACATCCGGCAGCGCCTCGGCCCGGTTGCCCCACCAGAAGGCGCCGCCCTCGATCAGGTTGGAGGCCGCAGGACCGCCGCGGAACAGCGCGTAATCCAGCCCCGCCATCGCCTTCCAGTGCAGCTTCTTGTACTTGTCATAGCTGTGCGGACCGTTCAGCTGATAGATCAGCGAGATCTCGACGTGATCCTGCAGGTTCTGCCCGACCCCCGGCAGATCGGCCGCAACCTTGATGCCGTGCTGCGCCAGATGCGCTGCGGGGCCAATGCCGGACAGCATCAGCAGTTTGGGCGAGGCGATGGCCCCTGCCGAGAGAATAACCTCTTTCCGGGCGCGCAGGGTGGTCAGCCGCCCCTTGCGCACATATTCGACCCCGACGGCGGTGCCATTCTCGATCAGGATCCGCGTCACGCGCGCGCCGGTCTGC
This sequence comes from Rhodobacter sp. P2_H5, assembly GCF_056403335.1. Taxonomy (NCBI): domain Bacteria; kingdom Pseudomonadati; phylum Pseudomonadota; class Alphaproteobacteria; order Rhodobacterales; genus Rhodobacter; species Rhodobacter sp. P2_H5. The sequence continues at coordinate 89,510 of NZ_JBFUFS010000011.1, forward strand.
AGGTGCAGGTTTTTCCGCTTTTCGGCCGGATGAACATAGGCGGTGGCCGCACTGCTGCGCCGGGCATTGCGCGCGGTGATCTGGTAAAGCCCGCAGCCCGCCTGATCGCCCGAGTTGAAATCGGGGTTCAGCGGCAGGCCCGCCTGCTGACAGGCCAGAAGCCAGGCCCGGGTCAGAGGATGGATATGGGCGATGTCGGACACGCCCAAGGGGCCGCCGGTCGCATGGGCCGCGTTGGTGAAGCGGTTGTTGTCCTCGGCCTTGCGGAAATAGGGCAGAACGTCCTGGTACCCCCAGCCTTCTGCGCCAAGCGCCTCCCACGCGGTGTAATCCGCCGGGTTGCCGCGGATGTAGATCATCGCATTGACCGAACTGCCGCCACCCAGAACCGAGGCTTGCACCATCGTCGGATTGGCGTGGGGCGGCTGGCCCGCCGCAGGCTCCCAGGGGAGGCGCTTCAGAAGCGGGCCTTGCGCGGTTTTGTAATAGGCGCCGGGAATGTGGATATAGGGACTGCGGTCGCGCGGCCCCTCTTCCAGCAGCGCCACCTCGCAGGCGCTGTCTTCCGACAGCCGGGCCGCGATCACGCAACCGGTCGAGCCGCCGCCAATGACAATGTAATCCACGCTTTCCATTCTGCCCTGCGCCCTGATGCGGCAAAGTCCGGCACAAGGTTTTGCCAGACATGCGATCCACTTTCGCCAAAGGGTAAGGCCGGCGCGCGGCGGGCAGCAACTTCGCTCTGCAGAAATGTTTGACGCAACCTGACGCAACATGAGGATTCTTGTGCGCCAAGGTGCTTAAGCATATTGCCCCAGCCCCGGCATCTGGCATAGTGGGGTCGCGCGGATTTCCCGGGAGGAGAACACCATGGCGGAACAGAAGCTGATCTATCACGGGCTGGTCTCGCGCTATTCAACGCTGGCCATTGATCTGGCCATCATGCGGGCCGCCGGGTTCGACGGGCTGGAAATCTCGGCGGCCAAGATGCGGGATGTGCTGGCCGCGGGGTTTTCCGAGGCTGAACTGGCGCAGCGTCTGCAGGGGGTTGAGATCCCGGGCATCGGCTTTCTGCTGGATATTGAACGGCAGGGTGCTGCCGAGGCTCAGCTGATGCAGGAGGCCGCCGAACTCTTCGGCCTGGCGAAGATTGCGGGGGCCAGGGGCGTGCAGGTGCTGACCGGCCCGGTTCAGGTCGAGGCGGTGCAAAAGCACGCGGCCGGGCTGAGCACTGACCTTTACCAAGGCGTGCTGGGCCGAACCCGCGATGAACAGGTCACACTCACTGCGCGCAATCTGGCGCGGCTGGCCGACCTTGCCGCGGACTACGGGCTTTTGCTGTATCTGGAGGCGCTTGCCTGGACGCCCCTGAACCGGCTGGCGGATCAGGTCGAGGTGATCGAGCGCGCCGGGCGCGGCAACCTCCGCCTGGTGGTGGATTACTGGCATTGCTATGCCTCGGGTGACACGCCGGAGGCGGTCGCCAAGCTGGACCGCAACCTGATTTACGGCGTCCATATCTGCGATTCCCTTGCCTTCAGCGGCGGGATTCCGAATGAGATTGTTCTGCGGGACGTGCCGACCGGCAAGGGCGTTCTGAACCTGCGGGACTGGACCGACGCGGTGAAGGCGACCGGCTATGTCGGCTGGTGGAGCTGCGAGCTGTTCTGCCGCAGGCAGCAGCAGGACGACAGCTTTGCCGTGGCCGCCGATCTTCATGCGCTGATGTCTGATCTGGTCCTTTAGGGCTGAAATAGCTGCGCCGAGGCCATCGGAGGATGACCTCGGCGCATGAATTGCCTGCAGGCCCGGGGCTTCAGCCCTTGGGATGCAGCTCGATCGCAAGCCAGATGCTGTCGCTGTCGGCATAGTAGTGGTGCCAGGGATAGGCCCATTCATTGCGCGCGGTGACCCGGCAGAAGGGGTCATGGGTATAGCCGATCGGCATCATCACAGTCTCATAAACCGTCTTCGGATCGCGTTCCTTGAACTTCTGCATCCGGCCAAGGCCATGGATTTGCGTGTGAACCTCGAGGAACGGATGCTCGTTGTGGATGAAGCAATCGGTGTCGCCGGGGGCCCACCAGAGGTTCAGCTTCAGGTCGAACTCTTGCAACTCCTGCGGGGCGGCGCGTTCGTTGGTGAAGACCATGGCGTCGGTGGTCACGGTGCCGATGTGATCCTGGGGCGAGATGTAAAGCGGCGTATCGCGCGGAAAGCTCTTGATCCGGTTGCCAAGCCAATCCCAGCCGCGCAGGCCGACGCCGCCCAGATTGGTCGCCTTGCGCACTTTGATCACGGCGGCGCGCTCGGCCGATTTGATCTGCCCGCCGATCAGCCAGGTCGACTTCCACGCGGGGACAATCGCCGGCTCATCGGTGCCGGTGATCATCGGCGCGGGGCCAAGGTTGACCACCACCGCATCATCCACAGGATAGTCGCGCGGGTTCTCCACCAACTCGGCATGAATGAAGGCATCGGCAAAGTTCAGGTCGCGGGTTTTGTTCTGCATGATGATCTCGAATGCGGCTTGGGTTGCCCCAGAGTGACCACGGAACCCGCCGGCTCGCTATTGCGCGCCCCGCAGATATATGGCGCAATCTGACGCAGGGTCTTGCGCCATCTCGCCTCAGGTCGGTTTGATCATGTCCAGACCGTCGCCCAGATAGTCCATCGCCTCGCGCGGGATGCTGGGGTCCTTGGCGTCCAGCGTGGTCAGCGCCATCAGCTCCTGCCGGGTCAAAAGCCCCGGGCGGCGGTAGTGCAGCACCACCCGCGTCGCATAGGGCTGGCGGAACATGGTGGCGGCAATCCCGCTGCAGATGCCGAACAGGAAGCGCTTGGAGTTGCGCTGGACGTTCGAATAAATCCCGAAGGTCATCTCGTTGTTCTGCACGGATTCAAAATCCACCGTGAAGATCCGCCCTTCGATGGGAAAGAAGAAGCCGTGATACTTGAAAATGTATTCGGCCTTGCGCGGATTGTCGTAGCTTGGAAAACGCTCGACATAATAATGGCTTAGGATATCGCCATTGCGAAAGACGCACAGGGCCGACTTCAGGATCTGCCGGGCATAGATCGAGGAATACTGATAGCGGTCGTAAATCCCGACGAAATCGCCCTCGGCCACTTTCGAGGACAGCGTCGCCGTGTCGAGAAAGCGGATGACCTGCGGCGCCTCGCGCAGCTTGTCCAGCGCGTTGAAGAAATTGCCCTCAACCAGCGCCCGGAACCGGTCGTGATCGGTGAACATGATGTCCGGCCCGAGGCCGAAAAAGTTCGCAATCAGCCGTGCGTTGGCCGGCGAAGGGCGGTGGCGGCCAGAGAGGTATTTGTTGAATTGCTGGCGATTGATGCTGATCTTCCGGCAGACGAGCGAGATCGAGCCATGCCGCTCGCAGACGAAGCGCAGGTTGGCGGCAAAGTTCGCGGCCTTGCTGTCGATGGGCTCTTCCGAGGCTGTCATCAGGACCTTCGCAGAGGGTGCTTCACTTTGCGTCAGTAATATGACGGGAGCGCAATTGCAAGAAACATCGAAAGAATTGAGGCTGGTCCCAACAGCAGAGATGAGGGTGCTCACAGCCTCATTTGACCGGAGGGATGACATGAAACTGACTGGTGGACAGATCGTAGCGACGGCCTTGAAGACCTATGGGGTCGAATATGTGGCGGGTGTGCCGGGTCACGGCATCTGGTCGCTGTTCGACGCGTTTCTGGAAGAAGGCTCGCAATTGCCCTTCATTCAGGTGATGCACGAACAATCCGCCGTCCATATGGCGGACGGTTATTTCCGGGCCAGTGGCAAGCCGATGGCCTGTTCCACCTCGATCGGGCCGGGCGCCACCAATACGATCATCGGCCTGGCCACGGCCTATGCCGACAGCATCCCGGTCTTCTACGTCTCCGGCGGCCCCGCGACCCATATGAAGGGCCACGGCGTCATGCAGGAGATCGAGCGCCAGAACGAGAACGCTTTCCCCCGCATCACCGAACAGGTCACCAAGCGCGCCTACAAGGCCGGCCGCGTCGATGAGCTTCCCTTCATCATGCACCGCGCCTTCAACACGATGATGAGCGGGCGGCAAGGTCCGGTCCATGTCGAAGTGCCGATGGATATTCAGGTCGAAGCCGCCGATGTGGCGATCCACCCGCTGGACTTGCGGATGGCGCGCGGGGTCTCCTATCCCGACCCGCAGGCAATTGAACGGGCGGTGGCGCTGCTCTTGCAGGCCGAACGTCCGGTGATCGTGGCGGGCGGCGGGGCGATCTCGGCTGGCGCGTCGGAGGAGTTGACCCGGCTGGCCGAGAAGATCGGGGCCGCAGTGTCGATCACCTGGAACGGCAAGGGTGCCATTTCGGAAGACCACGCGCTGTTCATCGGCGCGGTCGGGCAGACCGGCACCACCTGTGGCAACGCCATCACCGCCAGCGCCGATGTCGTGATGTCGGTCGGCTGCCGCTTCACCGACTGGTCGGCGTCGAGCTACGCCAAGGGGGTCAGCTTCTCGATCCCGCCGGGCAAGCTGATCCATATCGACCTTGACCACCACGAGATCGGCAAGAACTACCCGACCGAGGTCGGCATCGTCGCCGATGCCAAGGCCACGCTGGAGGCGATCCTGGCGATGATCTCGGACGCGCAGGCGCAAAAGGCCCTGGCGCGGCGCGAGAAATTCCTTGCCGACGTGATGAAGGCCAAGGCGGACTGGGAGGCGATGCTGGCCCCGCGCCGCGACAGCCGCGAAACGCCCTTCACCTCGCAGCGGCCCTTGGGAGCGCTGCGCAAGGTGATGGACCGCGACGGCATCGTGGTGGTGGGGTCTGGCAACACCCAAGGCGCGGTCAAGCAGACCTTCCCGGTCTATTCCCCCCGCACCCATATCACCTCGGGCTCCTTCTCGCCGATGGGCTGGGCGGTTCCGGCCGCGATGGGGGCCAAGCTTGCCATGCCGGACCGCCAGGTCGTGGCGATCACCGGCGACGGCGATTTCATGATGAGCCTGCCGGAACTTGGCACCGCCGTGATGAACAACATCCCCGTCGTCTTCATGGTGCAGAACAACTGCGGCTATATGTCGATCCGCGGCGGGCAGCGCAAATTCATGGGCCGGCATGTCGCCTCGGAGTTCAACTACCACGCCGGCAATGGCGAGCCCTATACCGCCAATATCTCGGAAGTGGCGAAGAACTTCGGCGTCGAAAGCTGGAAGGTCACCTCGGATGACCAGCTGGAATCCGCGCTGAAAGCAGCCCTCGATTGCGGGCGCCCGGCGCTGGTCGAGATCATGACCTCGCGCGATGCCGCAGGGCCTTTTGCCACCGGCTGGTGGGATTTCCCCTCGCCCGCCTATTACGACAAGGAACAGGCGGACTATGCGGCCAAGCGCGCGCTTGAGCAGCATATGTAAGCCTCAGGCGGCGCGATCTCTCCCCTTCGCGCCGCCTTTTTTTCTGACCCTCCCTCTCTCGAAATCGCTCAGTCCCGGTGCCCGCTTGGGCCACCGTCTTGGATAGGTTTACCCGATGATCCGCCACATAAAATCCGCCAAACCGACCGAAGCCTCCGTCACCGAAAGCAGCGTCACCGCCGTGGTTGAAAAACTGCTGGCCGAGGTGGCGGAGGGCGGCGATGCGGCCATCCGCAAACTGAGCAAGCAGTTCGACGGGTTGGAGCGTGACAGCTACCGGCTGACCGCTGCCGAGATTGCCGCCTGCATGAACGGGCTGACACGGCAGGAACGCATCGACCTCGACTTTGCCCAGGACCAGGTGCGCAACTTTGCAGAAGCCCAACGCGCCACCATGCTGGATCTGGAGGTTGAAACCCTGCCCGGCGTCGTCCTCGGCCACCGCAACATCCCGGTGGCCAATGTCGGCTGCTATGTGCCGGGCGGCGCTTACCCCTTGCTCGCCTCGGCCCATATGACGGTGCTGACCGCCAAGGTCGCCGGCTGCTCTCGCGTCATCACCTGCGCCCCGCCGTTCAAGGGCCAGATCGCGCCGAAGATCGTGGCGGCCCAGCATCTCGCCGGGGCGGACGAGATCTACTGCATCGGCGGCGTTCAGGCGATTGCAGCGATGGCGTATGGCACCGAAACCATCGACCCGGTCGACATGCTGGCCGGCCCCGGCAACGCCTATGTGGCCGAGGCCAAGCGCCTGCTCTTCGGTCAGGTCGGCATCGACCTGTTCGCGGGACCTACCGAAACGCTGGTGATTGCGGATGACAGCGCGGATGGCGAGATCTGCGCCACCGACCTGCTCGGTCAGGCCGAACATGGCGCGAACTCTCCCGCCGTGATGATCACCAATTCGGAAAAGCTGGCCCGCGACACGCTGCGCGAGATCGAGCGGCTGTTGAAAATCCTGCCGACAGCGCCGGTGGCCGCCAGGGCCTGGGCGGATTTCGGCGAGATCATCCTTTGCGACACGCTGGAGGAGATGGTGTCGGAAGCCGACCGCATCGCCTCGGAACATGTGCAGGTGATGACCGCCGACCCGGATTACTTCCTGAACCACATGACCAATTACGGCGCCCTGTTTCTGGGGGCCCGCACCAATGTCAGCTTTGGCGACAAGGTGATCGGCACCAACCACACGCTGCCGACCAAGAAAGCCGCCCGCTACACCGGCGGGCTCTGGGTCGGCAAGTTCCTGAAAACCTGCACCTATCAGCGCATCCTGACCGATGAAGCCTCGGCCCTGATCGGCCAATACGGCTCCCGCCTCTGTTTCATGGAGGGCTTCGTGGGCCATGCCGAACAGGCCAACCTGCGGGTGCGCCGCTACGGGAAAAAGAACGTCGCCTACGCGATGCCCGCCGACCCGGTTTAAGCCCCCCACCCCGATCGCCCGATAACGCGAAAACGCGACGGGCCCCCTGCAACAGAGAGAGGAAGACAATGACAAACCTGAAGAAACTTCTGCTGGCCACGGCCCTTGTGCTGCCCCTTGCCGGCCAGGCCACGGCGCAGATCAAGATCGAGGGCCTGCATGTCTGGACCTCGGCCAGTGAGGTCAAGGCGCTGAAGGTCATCACCGACAAGCTGGCCGCGATGGGTTTTGAATGGCAGGACAGTGCGGTGGGCGGGGCCAATGGCGCCAATGCCCAACAGGCCCTGCGCACCCGCGTCGCTGCGGGCAACCCGCCCGCTGTGATGCAGTTTCTGGGCTATGAGGGGCTCGGCTGGGCCGGTGAAGGGGCGCTCCGCTCGCTGAACGACCTTTACGACAAGAACGGCTGGGCAGCGGTTCTGCCCCCGGTGATGACGCAGTTCCTGAAAAGCGGCGACGACTACTTCTCCACCCCCATCAACATGCACCGGCAGAACTGGGTCTGGGCCAACAAGGCCGTCTTCGACAAGGCCGGCATCACCCCGCCCACCAGCTGGGAAGAGCTGATCGCCGCCGGTGAAAAGCTGAAGGCCGCCGGTGTGATCCCTATCGCGATGAGCGACGAAAGCTGGCAGATCGAAGAGATCTGGGAAGCCATGGTCGCCGATGTGAACGGCCCGGATTTCTACAAGAAAGCCGTGGTCGACCTGGACGAAACCGCCCTTTCCAGCCCCGAGATGATCAAGGTCTTCGATCTTTTGGGCCAGATCCGCGGCTTGCATGACGAGGGCTATACCGGGCGCGACTGGGCGGCTGCCACCAACCTTGTGGCCAATGGCCAGGCGGGGATGCAGATCATGGGCGACTGGGCCAAGGGTGAATTCCTCGCCAAGGGCATGAAGCCGGGCGTCGATTTCCTTTGCTTCCCGACCCCGACCGCCACGCCGAATTACAAGTTCGTCTTCGATGCTTTCGGCGGGTTCAAGAATGACAATGCCGACATGAACAAGGGTCAGGACGCGGTGGCCGAGGCGATCATGGACCCGCAGGTCCAGCACGACTTCAACATGATCAAGGGCTCGATCCCGGCGCGGACCGACGTGCCGATGGAGGGCTTTGACGATTGCGCCAAGCGCAGCTCTGCCGACCGGGCCGAGGCGATCAAGGCCAATGCGATGTGGGGGTCGGTGACCGACGGTTTCGCGGTCGAGCCGCGCTTTTCGGGCGTGTTCGGCGATGTGGTGGGCAAGTTCTTCGTCACCGAAATGACCTCGGCCGATGCCGTGAAGGCGCTGGTCGACGGCATCGACAACGCACGCTGAGCGCCGGACCTGCCGGGGCACCCGCTCCCCGCCCCGGCAGGTCGCCGTCTGATCCTTCAAACCACAGGACATCCCGATGACGAGAACCAAACCCTTTTCGGAACGCTTGGCGAACTGGCTGCCGCGGCTGGTTCTGGCCCCCAGCCTCTTGGTGGTTCTGGTCGCGGTCTATCTGTTCATCGCCTGGACCGGCTGGATTTCGCTCTCCTCCTCCAAAATCGTGCCGAAGTACGATTTCGTCGGGCTGGAGCAATATGTCCGCCTGTGGTCCACCCCGCGCTGGCATACGGCGGTCGCCAACCTCTTCATCTTCACCACGCTGTTTCTGGGCCTGACCACCTGCCTTGGCCTTCTGATGGCGATCCTGCTGGATCAGAAGATCCGGGCCGAGGGTGCTTTGCGCGCGATCTTCCTTTACCCGATGGCGCTGTCCTTCATCGTCACCGGCACGGCGTGGAAATGGATCCTCAACCCCGCCTTGGGCGTGCAGAAGGTGGTCAACGACCTCGGCTGGACCAGCTTCGTCTTCGACTGGATCGCCCAGCCGACCTTTGCCATCTACTGCGTCGTTATCGCCGCCGTCTGGCAATCCACCGGTTTCGCCATGGCGATCTTTCTGGCCGGCCTGCGCGGCATCGACAATTCGGTGATCAAGGCCGCCCAGATCGAGGGCGCGGGTCTGCCCCGCATCTACCGTTCGATCATCATCCCGATGCTGCGGCCCGCCTTCCTCAGCGTGATCGTGCTTCTGAGCTATGTCGCGATCAAAAGCTTCGATCTGATCCTCGCCCTGACCAACACCGGGCCGGGATCGGCGACCGAGATGCCCTCGACCTTCATGTATTCCGCCACCTTCCGGCGCGACCAGATGGGCGTGGGCGCCGCCAGCGCCATGATGATGCTGATGACGGTCGCGGCCATCATCGTCCCCTACCTTTACTCTGAACTGAAGGAGGCCCGCGATGGCCACTAACGCCACCTCTTTGCGCCGCCAACAGATGCTGGGCCGCGTCATCATCTACGGCGCTCTTCTGTTCATGGCCGCCTTCTACCTGATGCCGCTCTGGGTGATGGTGGTCACTTCGGTCAAACACCTGGACGAGATCTATGCGGGTTCCTTCATCGGCCTACCGAGGGAAATCACTTTCGAAGCCTGGGTGACCGCCTGGTCGCAGGCATGCAACGGCACCGCCTGCCAGGGGTTGAAGCCCTATTTCATCAACTCGATCCTGCTGACCATCCCCGCGGTGCTTCTGTCCACCGGCATCGGGGCGATCAACGGCTATGTCATCACCAAATGGCGGTTTCCGGGGTCGAACTTCATCTTCGGCCTGCTGCTCTTCGGCTGCTTCCTGCCGTTTCAGGCGGTGATCCTGCCGATGGCGCAGACGCTCGGGATGCTGCATCTGGCAGGCACGCTGCCGGGGCTGGTGCTGGTCCACACCATCTACGGCATCGCCTTCACCACGCTGTTTTTCCGCAACTATTTCATCGGCATCCCCGATGAGCTGGTCAAGGCCGCGCAGATTGACGGGGCCGGGTTCATCCGGATCTTCGTCTCGATCATGCTGCCGACCGCCCTGCCGATCATCGTGGTGTCCTGCATCTGGCAATTCACCCAGATCTGGAACGACTACCTCTTCGGCGCCTCTTTCACCGCGGGGCAGAGTGCACCGATCACGGTTGCCCTGAACAACATCGTCAACGTGTCGATGGGCCGCAAAGAATACAATGTCGACATGGCCGCCGCCATGATCGCCGCCCTTCCCACCCTCATCGTCTATGTCGTCGCCGGCCGCTATTTCGTGCGGGGCCTGACGGCAGGCGCAGTAAAAGGCTGACCCTGATGGCAACTCTTGAAATCGACCGCGTCCGCAAATCTTACGGAACCCACCAGGTTCTGAAAGAGGTCAGCATTTCGATCGGCGATGGGGATTTTCTCGTTCTCCTGGGCCCCTCGGGCTGCGGCAAGTCCACCCTGCTGAACATGATCGCCGGACTTGAAAGCATCACCTCGGGCGAGATCCGGATCGCCGGCGAGACGATCAACGACATGGCGCCGAAGGACCGCGACATCGCGATGGTGTTTCAATCCTATGCCCTCTACCCGACGATGACGGTGCGCGAAAACATCGAATTCGGCATGAAGATCCGCGGCACCAAATCCGATGTCCGCGCCAAGGCGACCCAAGCCGCCGCCGAGATGCTGCAGATGGGCCAGCTTCTCGACCGCCGCCCAAGCCAGCTGTCCGGCGGCCAGCGCCAGCGCGTCGCCATGGGCCGCGCCGTGGTGCGCGAGCCGAAGCTGTTCCTGTTCGACGAGCCGCTGTCCAACCTCGACGCCAAGCTGCGCGTCGACATGCGGACCGAGATCAAGCGCCTGCACCAGCGCCTTGGCACCACCATCGTCTATGTGACCCATGACCAGATCGAGGCGATGACGCTGGCCACCCGCATCGCGGTGATGAAGGATGGCAATGTCCAGCAATTCGGGCCGCCGCAAGAAGTCTACGACCGCCCGGCCAATACCTATGTGGCGCGGTTCGTCGGCTCGCCGGCCATGAACATCATCCCGGGCCGGCTCTCGGGCCATTCGGTGGTGCTGGAAGGCCCGAACGGCCCAGCGCAGATCGGCGGCATCGTGATTTCGCCCGAGACCGCACGGCTTTACGACGGCAAGCCGGTGCTGGTCGGCATAAGGCCGGAGCATTTCTCGCTGGACCGGAATGGCGGGGCTGCCCTTCCGGTGCAGATCGACGTGGTCGAACCCACCGGCGCCGACACGCTGGCCGTCTTCCTGATGGGCGGGGTCGAGGTGATCTCGCGCCTTGAACCCTTTGCGGTGGCGGCGGGCGACAAGGTCACGCTGGCGATCAAGACCGAGAAGATCGTGCTCTTCGACGCCGAAACCGAAACCCGCCTGGTCTGAGGAACAGCCGATGGACGCCGACCTCCTCATCATCGGTTCGGGCATTGGCGGGGCAACGCTCGCCGCCGCCCTTGCCCCTTCGGGCCTGCGCATCCTGATCCTGGAAAAGGGCGAACAGCTGCGCCCCTCGCCCGAGACCCGCGATGATGTGGCGATCTTCCAGCGCGGCCATTTCGCCCCGACCGAGCAATGGATGGGCTCGGACGGCACGCCCTTCGTGGCAGGCAATTACTATGTCGTCGGCGGCAATTCCAAGTTCTACGGCGCGGTGATGTACCGCTACCGCGCGGCCGACTTCCACCCCCGCGCCCATCTGGGCGGCACCACCCCCGGCTGGCCGCTGTCCTATGCCGACCTTGCGCCCTGGTACGACAAGGCCGAGGCCCTGTTCCGCGTCCGCGGCACCGCGACCGAAGACCCGACCGAGCCGCCGCACGCCCTGCCCTACCCCTTCCCCTGCGTCCCCGATGAGCCGGTGATGCACGAGGTGCGGCGCCGGCTGCAAAAGGCCGGGGCGCATCCCGCCTCCCTCCCCCTCGCCATCGACATCGAGGCCTGGCTCGCCGGGGGCAAGACCGGCTGGGACGCCTTCCCGAACACCGGCAGCGGCAAGATCGACGCCGAATCCGGCCCCCTGACCGAGGCGCTGCGCCACCCCAATGTCACCCTGATGACCGGGGCCGAGGTGCTGCGGCTCGAAACCAACAGCGCCGAGGGGGCCCGGATCACCGCCGCCGTCGTCCGCCACAAGGGGCGCGAGATCCGCCTGACCGCCCACAGCTATGCCGTCGCCGCAGGTGCCATCCAGACCGCGGCGCTTCTGTTGCGGTCCGCCAATGCCGCGCATCCGACCGGGCTTGCCAATGGCTCCGATCAGGTCGGGCGCAACTTCATGAACCACAATTCCTCGGCCATGCTGACCCTCAACCCGCGCCTGCCGAACACCTCGGTCTATCAAAAGACCCTGAGCCTGAACGATTTTTACGACAAAGACCCCGAAACCGGCTATCCCTTGGGCAATGTGCAGGGCCTTGGCCGCATCACCGGCCCGATCCTGAAAGCCAACATGCCGCTGCTGCCGATGCCTATGGCGCGCCTTCTGGCCCGCTATGCCTTTGGCTGGTTCCTGCAAAGCGAGGATATCCCCAACCCCGAAAGCCGGGTCACCGTGAAGAACGGCCAGATCACCATGCATTGGGAGCGGTCCAACATGGCCGCCCATCAGGCGCTAATCGCGCGCACATCCGCGCTGATGAAACGCGCCGGTTTTCCCATCGTCCTGACCCGCACCTTTGGCCGCAAGACCACCTCGCACCAATGCGGCACCGCCCGTCTGGGCAATGACCCGCGCCAATCCGTCGTGACCCCCGATTGCCAATCGCACCAGATTGCCAATCTCTGGATCACCGACGCTTCGGTCCTGCCGACCTCGGCGGCGGTGAACCCCTCGCTCACCGTGGCAGCGCTGGCCCTGAAGGCCGCGCCCCGCCTGCGGGCGCAGCTTGATCCGGCCTGAGTAGCGCGAGGGGGTCTGTTGACCTGCCCCTTGTCACGCCACGATCTCGATCAGATTGCCGTCGAGGTCGCGCAGCACCGCTTCATAATAGCCGTCGCCGGTCAGCCGCGGCCCCGAGACCAGCCGCCCCTCGGCCCGCATGGCAGCAGAAAGCTGGTCCACCGCCGCGCGGCTGCCCAGCGACAACGCCAGATGCGCATAACCGGAGGCTTCATGGCCCGCAGGATCGCCCACCCAAGGCCCGGTCATCACCTCGACCGAGGGACCTTCGGCGAAGGTCAGAAACCGCGATCGGTAGCCGGGACGATTGCGGCTGTCGTAAACCGCACCCACCTCTGCCCCGAACACCCGCGCCCAGAACTGGCACAGCGCGTCCAGATCACGGGTCCACAGCGCCACATGAGCCACCTTCATCGCAAATCCTCCTCTGCTTTTGGCGCCTTGCTAAATGCGATCCGGCAATCCGGCAAGATATTTTGCACATTTATACGTGTTTTTATACGAATCACTTGACCATCCCGCACATAACACGCAGAAAACAGCAAGCTCACCCTCGAGATTCTGGAGTCTCCCATGCCCTTCACCCTTTCTGAAAACGCCCGCGCGGTTCTGCTGCCGGCTTTTGACGGCGTCACGCTGAGCGCGGCGACCAAGGCCTTTCTCGATCAGGGCGGCATCTCGATCCTCGTGGGGGAATGCCGGGCGGAATATGTCGCCCGCGTCATGAGCGCCGAGCGCCGCCGCCTGGAGACGCCCGAGACCTTCCTGCGCCTCACCACAAATGCCCGCGCCCGGTCCGGCCTGCTGCTGACCGCGATTGACCAGGAAATGGGCGGGATCTGCCGGCTCCACGATCTGGTGCCGCAATTCCCCCCGCGCGCCGACCTGCCCGCCACCAGCCCGGAAGAGATCGAGGCCCTGACCCGGCGCATCGCCACTTATGCCGCAGAAATGGGCGTCAATGTCTTCCTGTCGCCGGTGCTGGATGTGCTGACCGGGCCCAATGCCTGGCTTGAGGGGCGCACCTGGTCCAGCGATCCCGCCCTCGTCGCCAGCCTGTCCGCCGCCTATATCCGTGGTGCGCAGCGCGGCCGGGTTGCGGCAACCGGCAAGCATTTTCCTGGCTTTAGCGCCACCACCGCCGATCCCGCGATTGACCCTTCGGCCTTGTGTCTGGCCGATGCCGCCACGATCGAGGCCGGCCTCGCCCCCTTCCGCGCCGCCATTGCCGCCGGGGTCGAGATGCTGATGGTCGGCCCTGCCATCGTCCGCCATCTGGATGAGCAAAAGGCGGCCCTCCGCTCGGCCAAAGTGGTGCAAAAGCTGAAACGCGAACTGGCCTTCCCCGGCATCGTGATGGCCGACGACCTCGACAGCCAGGCCACCATGCGCGGCGATTCCGTCGCCGAGGTGGCGATCGACGCGCTGAATGCCGGTTGCGATTTCCTGCTTCTGGCCGATGTCGGCACCCAGTTGGAGGATATCACCCAGGCCATCATCGCCGCCGCCAACGCGGGCGACATTTCGGCGGAGGCCCTGAATACCTCGGCCGACAAGGTCCGCGCCCTGGCCGCCAAATACGCCACCCCCGCCACCTGACACCCACGCAAGGGTCGGCAATTTCGCCGCCCCTTGATCTTTCGCGCCGGTTCCGGCCAAATGGGCGAAACCGTGCAAGAGTGTGCAAACATGCTGACCCAAGAACGCCACGACCTCATCCGCAGCCGCCTGATGCTGAACGGCAAGGTGGTTTCAACCGACCTGGCCGAAGAATTCGGCACCTCGGAAGACACGATCCGCCGGGATTTGCGTGATCTTGCAAGATCGGGCTTCTGCCGGCGGGTCTATGGCGGCGCACTTCTGGAAACGCCGCTGCCCGCGCCGATCGCGACCCGCCTGCACGACGACGCCGAGGTGAAGCAAAGCCTCGCCACCGCGGCCGCGGCCCTGGTGAAGCCGGGCCAGACCCTGTTCATCGACGCAGGCTCCACCAACACCGCGATTGCCGCCGCCCTGCCACGGGGCATCGACCTCACCATCCTCACCAATGCCCCGGCTGTCGCCATGGCCTTGTCGGACCACCCGCGCGCCCGCGTCGTGCTGCTCGGCGGCCTTCTGGACCTGAAGATCGGCGCGGCGCTGGGTGGCACCACGCTGGAGGCGATCCGCCAGATCAACGCCGACCTGTTCTTCCTCGGTTCCTGCGGGGTGGATGCCACCCATGGCATTTCCGCCTTTGACCCGGCAGAGGCCGAGGTGAAACGCGCGATGGTCGATCAAAGCTCTCAGGTCGTTGTCGCAGCCACGCTGGACAAGCTGGGCACCGCAGCGCCGTTCAAAGTGGCGGAGGTCGCGGTGATCGCACATCTTGTGCTGCCCTCTGCTGCGGACCCGGTGCAGCTGGCGCGGTTCCGCGCCAATGGGGTCGCGGTGCATATGGCATCCGGCCCGACCCCGGCCCAACCCATCCCATAAATCGGACATCCCATGGCCCTGATCGACCCGCGGTACCGCGTCCTGTTCTTTGCCATGTTTGGCATCTTCACCATTTTCGGCACCTTCGTGACCATCTTCGGGGCCACCCTGCCCAAGATCCTGTCCGGCTTCGGATGGAGCTATTTTACCGCGGGCCTCGTGCTTGCCGCGGGGTCGGTCGCCTATTTCACCGCCACCTTCCTCGCGGGCCCGCTGGTCAAACACTGGGGCGCCAAGGCGGCGATCCTGCTCGGCCTCGGCTGTGCGGCGGTCGGGATGCTGTTCTTCGCGGCCACGGCGGGCCCTTTGACCAACCTCCTGCTCAGCGGGTTGATCGGCCTCGGCCAGGGGTTTCTCGAGGTCGGGGCGAACTGGGCCACGCTGCGGATGGACACCGAGGGCAAGGGCCGCACGATGAACATGATGCACAGCGCCTTTGCGATCGGCGCCATCCTGGGGCCCGTGGCCGTGGGTCTGCTGCTGAAAGCCGGGCTGGACTGGATCACGGTCTACCGGGGCATCGCGGCCATTCTGGCGGGGATGATCCTTTTGACCCTACCGCTGCAGCTGCGCCTTGGCCAGACGAAGGAGCCAGCCGCCCCGCTGCGGGGCGCAGGCCGCGACCCGGCCTATTGGATTTCCTTCCTGGCGCTGTTCTGCTTTGTCGGCGTCGAGCTGGGCCTGAGCGGCTGGCTCGCCGAATACTTCGTGCAGGTCTTCGCCTATCAGCCGGGCGAAAGCGCCTTTCTGGTCTCGCTGTTCTGGGCGGGGGTTCTGGCGGGTCGCCTTGGCGTGCCGCTTCTGTACCACGGCCCGCATCAGGGGGCGATGCTGGTGGGGCTCGCGGCTCTGGCCACGCTGTCCACGGCGGCGCTTTGCCTTCTGGGCTTTGCCCCAGTCACGTCCGGCACTGCGACCCTTGGCCTCGGGCTGGTGTTCCTCGCAGGCCTTGGCTGTTCGATCTACTACCCCGCGATCATCTCGCTTCTGGGCAAGCGGTTCCCGCTGGCGCAAAGCCAGGCCATCGCCTTTGCGGCCACCGGCGGTGGGGTCGGCGCTTTCGTGTTCCCGTTCGTGATGTCCGCCTTGGCGCAAGGCTGGGGCCTGCGCACCGGCTTTGCGGCCTATGCCGTGGTCGCAGCCTGCATGACCCTCGCCGCTTTGGCCCTTCTGGCCTCTGACCCGGCGCGCCGCAGCAACCGACCGATGTGACGGAGACTGACCATGACCGAACGGATCCTGTGCTTTGGCGACAGCCAGACATGGGGCTGGAAGCCCAACCTCGACGGCATCCATTTTTCCGAAGCCAACACCTGCGATCTGGCCAAGGCCCTGGCGGCGTTTCTGCGCCAAGAGCCGTGCCCTCAGTGACGGGTCGGGGCGCACCTTCTTGCCCAACACTGCGCCTAACCGGGCCGTGGCCTTCAGCCGTTCAGCGGCGTTTCGGCCAGAAGGCGGACCAGCCAGTCCACAAAGACCCGGACCTTGTTGCTCAAGTGCCGGTTCGGCGGGTAGACGATGTAAAGCGGGATCGGCTCCAGCGCCCAGTCTGTCAGCAAGGGCAGCAATGCGCCGCTGCGCAGGTGCTCGGCCGCCATGAAGCGCGGCATGGTTGCGACGCCGAGGCCGGCGAGGGTGGCCGTCACATAGCTGCGCGCGTCGTTGACCGCGACGACATAGCGGGCGTTCACCTCGATGGTTTCACCGTCCCTTGCGAAGCTGATCGGCTGGCTGCGGTAGCTGCGGGCCATGAAATAGTTCACGCAGTGATGCTGCGGTTCCAGTTCGGAGGGATGGGTCGGTGTGCCGAACTGCGCCAGATAATCCGGCGTGGCGCAGGCGATCATGGAAATTTCGGCCACCCGTCGCGCGATCAGCGACTGGTCGCCCGGCGGCCCACCGCGCAGCGCGCAGTCGACGTTCTCGGCCAGATAGTCGACCGTGCGGTCGCCCACGCCGAGATCAATATGGATATCGGGGTATTTCCGGTTGAAATCCTTCAGCGCCGGGATCACCAGCCAGTCGGCAAAGGCGCCCGCCATCTCGACCCGCAGCCTGCCGCTGGGGCTCGCCTGCGAGTTTGACAGCGAGCCGTCGAGCTCGTCGATCTCGGCCACGATCTGCAGCGCGCGTTCATAGTAAAGCGCGCCGTCGGTGGTCACGATCACCCGCCGCGTGGTGCGGTTCAGAAGCTTGGTCTGCAGATGCGCCTCGAGATTCTGGATCAGGTTGGTCACCGTGGCCTTGGGCGTGCCCAGCGCCTCCGAGGCCTTGGTGAAGTTCCCCGTCTCGACGACGCGGATGAAGGCCCGCATGGCAGAAAGCTGGTCCAACCGGAACCTCCCGGCGCACATGGCACCATTGTTCGAAATTTCGGATAGTGTAGTCAAAATTACCGGGCTTATTCAAGACAGCGAATAACGCTAAATGCTGCACATGCGAGAGGCGGAAGACCGCCGATCATCTGCAAGGAAAGAGCCTCCGATGACCGTCGCCGTGCAGGACATGCTGTTGGAAAACCTGGCCGTCGGGCCGGTTTCGGCGCGCGTCTATCAGGGCGCGGACTGCACCAGCGGCCCGCCGGTGCTGTTGTACTTCGGCAGCGGCGCCTTCCTGCACTCCGAGCTGACCGAATGCCCGGTCGCCCGGGCGCTAGCCGAAACCGGGGCCATCGTGGTCGTGCCGGACTACAACGCGCCGCTTGGCGGGATCTTCCCCAAGCCGCTGGACGTGGGCTTTGCGATTTTCTCCTATCTCGCCAAGAAGCGGACCGGCCTCGGCAACCGCAAATCCCTGCTGCTCATCGGCGGCGCGGAGGCTGGCGGCAATATCGCAGCCGCCATCGCCTTCAAGGCGCGCGACCATTTTGCCAACGAATTGGACGGTCAGGTGCTGCTCTCGCCGCTTCTGGACCCGTTCATGGGCTCGGCCTCGTTCCGCAACGCCGATGCCGTGGGCATGCGGCAACGCTGGGCCGAGGGCTGGAGCCATTACCTCAGCGGCGGTGTCTGCCACCCCTATGCCGCGCCCTGCACCTGCTCGCGTCTGGCAGGCGTGGCCCCGGCGCTGGTGCTGACCGCGATGGATGATCCGCTGCTTGACGAGGCAAAAGGCTATGCCGAGCGACTGAAAAATGCCGGGATCGCGGTTCACCAGCATGTTCTTCCCGCCGGAACCGGGTGGCCCTCTGTCTATGGCGGGATTTCCGGGGTTCCATCGCAGTGGCAACAGACCGTCTGCGACCAGTTTTCAGAATTCGTCCGCACGGTCAGCCTCACCCGGCTGGCATCGGACAAAACGACCATACGCGGCGCCCACAAGCTGCAAGGAGAGAAATTATGACCACGAAGCGCACAGGCTGGACCCTGACGGCCGTTGGCCTTGGACTGGCAGCCTCGGTTGCCGCAGCCGCCCTTTTTCTGGAAATGCCCCTGTCCACCCGGGCCGTGGCTTCGACCACGCCCGCCGAAGCGCCCGCCACACCGGTGACCGTGACGGTCATCAAAAGCCGTGACATCGACACCTGGCAGGACTTCTCCGGCCGGCTTGAGGCGGTGGACCGGGTGCAGATCCGCTCGCGCGTGGCCGGGGCGATCCAGTCGGTCGATTTCCGCGAAGGAGCGCTTGTCAAGGCCGGCGATCTTCTGTTCACCATCGACCCCGCGCCTTACGAGGCCGCGGTGGCGCAAAGCCAGGGCCTTCTGGCCTCGGCCATGGCGCGGGCCAACCTCGCCCAGATCGAATGGGAACGCGGCAAGCGCCTGGCGCCCAATTCGGCCATTTCGCAAAGTGATCTGGACCAGCGCCAGAATGCGCTGAGCGAGGCGCAGGCCGGGGTGCAGACCGCCCAGGCCGCCCTGCACGCCGCCGAACTGGAGCTGGATTACACCAAAGTGCGCGCCCCTGTGTCGGGCCGCGCCGGCAAGGTGGAGGTCACGGTGGGCAATCTCGTCGCCGGCGGCTCAACCTCGTCCGAGCTGACCACGCTGGTCTCGGTCGACCCGATCTATGCCAGCTTCAACGTCGCCGAAGAGGTCGTGGGCAAGGCGCTGGCCGCCCTGCCGGCCTCTGGCGCCGCGGTGCCGCCGATCGAGGAAATCCCGGTCGAGATCGGCACCCTGGCCGATGAGGGCACGCCCATTCAGGGCAAGCTGCAGCTGATCGGCAATGAGGTCGATGCCGCCAGCGGCACCATCGACGTGCGGGCGGTCTTCGACAATCCCGGCGGCCGCCTGATCCCGGGCCAGTTCGTGCGGATCCGGATGGGCGAACCCAAGGCCGAGGCGCGCATCCTGATCAGCGAAAAGGCCATCGGCACCGATCAGGACAAGAAATTCGTCTTCGTCGTCGATGCCGATAACAAGGTCACCTACCGTCCGGTCACCCTCGGCCAAAACGTCGAAGGCGCGCGGATCGTCGAAAGCGGCCTTTCGGACGGCGACCGCGTGGTCGTCAGCGGCTTGCAACGCATCCGGCCCGGCGCCGTGGTCGCGCCGCAGGTCGAAGAGGTCGTGGCCAAGAACTGACAAGACCCCTGCCCCGCGCCCAAAGGCGCCGGGCAGATCCTGGGTCCCCCTACCCCAAGACCCTCATCGGCGGCACCTGCCCCGCCGAGCAGAGCAAATTTTACCAATTTCATGCCGGAGAGGGCTTTGAAATGAATCTGTCCAGATTTTTCGTTGACCGCCCGGTCTTTGCCGGCGTCCTGTCGATCCTCATCGTGGTGGCCGGCCTGATCGGCATGCGCTCCTTGCCGATCTCGGAATATCCCGAGGTGGTGCCGCCCTCCATCGTCGTGCGCGCCATCTACCCCGGCGCCAACCCGGTGGTGATCAGCGAAACCGTGGCCACCCCCCTGGAAGAGCAGATCAACGGCGTTGAGAACATGCTCTACATGAACAGCCAGGCGACCTCGGATGGCGTTTTGACGCTGACGGTCACCTTCAAGCTGGGCACCGACCCCGACAAGGCGCAGCAGCTGGTGCAGAACCGCGTGGCGCAAGCCGAACCGCGCCTGCCCGCCGAAGTGCGCGCCCTGGGCGTGACCACGGTCAAAAGCTCGCCCAACTTCATCATGGTGGTGAACCTCGTCTCGGACAGCGACCGCTATGACATCACCTATCTGCGCAACTACGCGACCTTGAACATCAAGGACCGGCTGGCACGCATTCAGGGCGTGGGCCAGGTCCAGGTCTTTGGCGCGGGCGATTATGCGATGCGCGTCTGGATCGACCCGCAGAAGGCCGCAGCCCATGGCCTCGCCGCCAGCGACATCACCAACGCCATCCGCGCGCAGAACGTGCAGGCCGCCGCCGGGATCATCGGCGCCTCGCCCGACCCCAAGGGCGTCGATCTGCAGCTGAACGTCAACGCGCAAGGCCGCCTGCACACGCCCGAGGAGTTTGGCGAGATCATCGTCAAGACCGGCGCCGAAGGCGAGATCACCCGCCTGAAGGACGTCGCCCGGATCGAGCTTGGCGCCGCCGACTACACCCTGCGCTCGCTCCTGGACGGCAAGCCCGCGGTGGCGGTGGCCGTCTTGCAGGCGCCGGGGTCGAACGCGATCCAGATCGCCGATCAGGTCCATGGTGCGATGGACGAGCTGCAACTGGCCATGCCCGAGGGCGTGCGCTACGAGATCGTCTATGACACCACCAAATTCGTGCGCGCCTCGATCGAAAAGGTCGTCGACACGCTGTTGGAGGCCGTGGCGCTGGTGGTCCTTGTGGTCATCATCTTCCTGCAAACCTGGCGCGCCTCGATCATCCCCCTGATCGCCGTGCCGGTCTCGATCATCGGGACCTTCGGGGTGATGTATGCCTTTGGCTTCTCGATCAACGCGCTGACGCTGTTCGGCCTGGTGCTGGCCATCGGCATCGTGGTCGATGACGCCATCGTCGTGGTCGAAAACGTCGAGCGCAACATTGAAAACGGCCTGAGCCCGCGTGAGGCGACCTACCGCGCCATGCGCGAGGTCTCCGGCCCGATCATCGCCATCGCGCTGGTGCTGGTCGCGGTTTTCGTGCCTCTGGCCTTCATCACCGGGCTGTCGGGCCAGTTCTACCGGCAGTTCGCCCTGACCATCGCCATCTCCACCGTGATCTCGGCAATCAACTCGCTGACCCTGTCGCCGGCGCTGGCCGCCCTGCTGCTCAAGGGCCACCACGCGAAGAAGGACTGGTTGACGCGCGGGATGGATTTCCTGTTCGGCTGGTTCTTCCGCGGCTTCAACCGGATGTTCGGCGCCGGGTCCCGGGTCTATGGCAAGGGCGTCGGCGGCCTCGTGTCGCGCAAGAGCGTCGTGATGGGCGTCTATCTGGCCCTCGCCTTCGGCACCTATTCGATGTTCAACCTGATCCCCGGCGGCTTTGTGCCCGCGCAGGACAAGCAATACCTGATCGGCTTTGCCCAACTGCCCGATGGCGCGACGCTCGACCGCACCGAAGACGTCATCAAGCGGATGAGCGCCATTGCGCTGGAACAGCCGGGGGTCGAGCATGCCATCGCCTTCCCGGGCCTGTCGATCAACGGCTTCACCATCGGCTCGAACTCCGGCATCGTCTTTGCCGTGCTGGATGATTTCGACAAGCGCACGACGCCGGAGCTTTCAGGCGGCGCGATTGCGATGCAGCTGAACCAGAAGTTCGCCGGCATCCAGGACGCGTTCATCGCGATGTTCCCGCCGCCGCCGGTCAACGGCCTCGGCTCCACCGGCGGCTTCAAGCTGCAGATCGAGGACCGCGCCGGCCTGGGCTATCAGGCGCTGGACGAGGCGACCAAGGCCTTCCTCGGCCAGGCCTATCAGACGCCGGAGCTGGCGGGCCTCTTCTCCAGCTTCCAGATCAACGTGCCGCAGCTTTATGCCGACCTTGACCGCGCCAAGGCCCAGCAACTGGGTGTGGCCGTGACGGATGTCTTCGAGACGCTGCAGATCTACCTCGGCTCGCTTTACGTCAACGACTTCAACGCCTTTGGCCGCACCTATTCGGTCCGCGTTCAGGCAGACGCCGCCTTCCGCGCCAAACCCGAGGATATCGGCCAGCTGAAGGTCCGCTCCGCCTCGGGCGCGATGATCCCGCTGTCGGCTTTGCTGAAGGTGGATGCCGCTTCGGGGCCGGAGCGTACCACGCGCTACAACGGCTTCCTTGCCGCCGACATCAACGGAGGCCCGGCGCCGGGCTTCTCTTCGGGTCAGGCGCAGGCGGCGGTGGAAAAGATCGCGGCGGAAACCCTGCCGCAAGGCATCAAGTTCGAATGGACCGACCTGACCTATCAGCAGATCCTCGCCGGCAATTCCAGCATCGTGGTCTTCCCGCTGGCGCTTCTGCTCGTCTACCTCGTGCTCGCCGCGCAATACGAAAGCCTGACCCTGCCCATCGCCATCATCATGATCGTGCCGATGGGGGTGCTGGCCGCGCTGATCGGCATCTGGCTGACCGGGGGCGACAACAACATCTTCACCCAGATCGGGCTGATGGTGCTGGTGGGCCTATCGGCCAAGAACGCGATCCTGATCGTCGAATTTGCCCGCGAGCTGGAGTTTGAAGGCCGAACGCCGATCCAGGCTGCGATCGAGGCCAGCCGCCTGCGTCTGCGCCCGATCCTGATGACCTCGATGGCCTTCATCATGGGCGTGGTGCCGCTGGTGATCTCCACCGGGGCGGGGGCGGAAATGCGCAAGGCCATGGGCGTTGCGGTGTTTTCGGGGATGATCGGGGTGACGTTCTTCGGCATCTTCATGACCCCGGTTTTCTACGTCCTTCTGCGCCGGATGGTGGGCAACCGCCCGCTGGTGCAGCACGGCGAGCCAACCTTCCACGCCGCACCGGTAGCGGCGCCGCAAGCGGCCCCGGAACCCGCACCAGAGCCGGCCCGCCTCGCCGCGGAATAAGGCTGTCGCCGCAGTTTTCCGCCCCCGCCCCTGATCCCCAGGGGCGGGGGTTTTCTTTTGCAAGGGCCAGCCACGGGGCCCGGTCAGGCGAAGCTCACAGCACCAGTTGCCGCGCCCCGCGCAGGCCAAGATAGCCCAGCGCGACACACCCCACCAAAGCCACCGCCTGCGCCACGACAAAGGCCGGTTCGCTTCCCGTCGGGGCCAGATCATGCAGAACGCCAATCTTGAGGAAGGATTGCACCACCAGCACAAAGATATTGAGGTAAAGCGCGAAGGTCGCCGTCAGCATATAGACGCTGCGCCAGCCGCCCCTGCCGCCATAGCGATAAAGGGCTAGGACCGCGACGGCCAGCACGACCAGCGACAGGCCCCCGACGGCGAGGGCCGGGGTGAAGCCCTGGATCGGGAACATGAAGCCGGTCACGCTGGTCAATATGGTCGCCACCAGGAAAGCGGCATTCCATCCCCTGAGAAATGCCCCCCGGATCGCCGCAAGAAGCCAGACCAGACCGGCCACAATGCCGATCAAGCTGATCACGACATGCAAAAGCGTAAAGGCAGCAAGCGAAAGGCCAAGCATCATGCGCAGATCCTCCTCTGGATGGAATCGTGACGTCGTGTCGCAAATCCTGAAGACTCCGTTCTAAGTCGCAAAGCCGTTTCGCACCAAGCCCGCAGGCCGCGTGGCAAGGGGCTGAGGCATCTGCGGGTGCCCGCCCTGACCCGTTTCCGGCCCTGTCGCCCCAAAAAGCGGCGGCGGCGGTGACAAGACCAGTGCGCCTCCTGCGCGGGTCTGCGCCCCAATAACACCAAGGTATGTGACCCCGGCCCGCCTTACCAATTGCTCCCCGGCGGTTTCGGATTGATGCTGGCTTGGGGGATCTGCGCCTGCCGCTCCCGTCTCCGATCAAAGGACGCATCATGCCGAGCCTTCCAAGCAAGCCCACCGGACCGGTCACGAACCGGCGCGCCAATCGCGTGGTGACAGCGTGAGCCGCGCCTTTGACGCAATCATCGTGGGCGCCGGGCAGGCCGGACCGGCGCTGGCCGGGCGGTTGACGGCGGCAGGCCAGAAGGTCGCCATGATCGAGCGGCAGCTGGTCGGCGGCACCTGTGTCAACACCGGCTGCATGCCGACCAAGGCCCTTGTGGCCAGCGCCCATGCCGCGCATCTGGCCCGCCGCGCCGGGGATTTCGGGGTGCGGATCGACGGCGACATCAGGGTCGAGATGGCAAAGGTCGCGGCCCGGGCCGGGCAAGTGACCCTGAACGCTCGCGCCGGGCTGGAAAGCTGGCTGGGGCAGATGGCTGGGCTGACCCTGATCCGCGGCCATGCCCGCTTTATCGCCCCCGGCCAGCTGCAGGTGGGGGAGGAGGTCCTCACCGCCCCCCGCATCTTCCTCAACACCGGCGGTCGCGCCTCGGTGCCCGACATGCCGGGCGTCTCCGATGTGCCTTTCCTGACCAACAGCACCATCGTCGGCCTCGACCATCTGCCCGAACACCTCATCATCATCGGCGGCAGCTACATCGGGCTGGAGTTCGCGCAGATGTACCGCCGCTTCGGCGCCGCCGTCACCGTGGTCGAACGCAATGCCCGCCTGATCCCGCGCGAAGACCCCGACATCTCCGACGCGATCCACGACATCCTGAAAGCCGAGGGCATCACGATCCGCACCAGCGCCGACTGCATCCGGCTTGTGCCGCAGGCCAGCGGAGTGGCGGTCGGCGTCAACTGCGCCGCGGGCGAACCCCTGATCACCGGCAGCCATATCCTGCTGGCGGTGGGGCGGCGGCCCAATACCGATGACCTTGGGTTGGACCGCGCCGGGATCGCCACCGATGCGCGCGGCTACATCACGGTGGACGAGGGCCTTGCGACCTCGGCCCCCGGGGTCTGGGCGCTGGGCGATTGCAACGGGCGCGGCGCTTTCACCCATACCGCCTGGAACGATTACGAGATTGTTGCGGCCAACCTGCTGGACGGAGCTGCCCGCCGTGTCAGCGACCGGATCACCGGCTACGCCCTTTTCATCGACCCGCCCCTGGGCCGCGTCGGCCTGACCGAGACCGAGGCGCGCAAGTCAGGCCGCCCGGTCCTCGTCTCCAAACGCCCGATGACCCGCGTTGGCCGCGCGGTGGAAAAGGGCGAGACGCAGGGCTTCATGAAGATCGTGGCCGACCCCGAAACCCGCCGCATCCTCGGCGCCGCCATCCTCGGCACCGGCGGAGACGAGGCGATCCACGGCATCATCGACATGATGCATGCCGGCCAAAGCTTCGACTCGCTGCAATGGGCCGTGCCGATCCACCCCACGGTATCAGAGCTGATCCCGACCCTGATCGGCGATCTGCGATGAGGCCCCACCCACCCAAGGCCGCCCCGGGCCAGACCGCCAAAAAACGGAGACGAAAATGAAAAAGCCGATCCCCGGTATCGAGAGCTACTCCAACCCGGCCGGCGGCTGGGGTGCCCTGCTGGCGACGGCCAAGGCGGTGCGCAGCCAGATGGATGCCTCAGATGCGGCGGTGACCTTGCTGCGCACCAACAAGCCCAGCGGCTTTGACTGCCCCGGCTGCGCCTGGCCCGACAAGGAACACACCTCGACCTTCCAGTTCTGCGAGAATGGCGCCAAGGCCGTGACCTGGGAGGCGACCAAGCGTCGCGTCCCGCCCGAATTCTTCGCCGCCCATTCCGTCAGCGACCTTCTGGGCTGGACCGACCACGCGCTGGAGGGCGAGGGCCGCATCACCCATCCGATGCGCTATGACCGCGCGAGTGACCGCTATCTCCCGATCTCCTGGGACGAGGCTTTCGCCCTGATCGGCCGCGTCCTGCAAGCCCAGTCCAGCCCCGACGCGGTGGAGTTCTACACCTCGGGCCGCGCCTCAAACGAGGCGGCCTTCCTGTTCCAGATCTTCGCCCGCGCTTACGGCACCAACAACTTCCCCGACTGTTCCAACATGTGTCACGAGGCGACCAGCGTCGGCCTGCCCAAATCCATCGGCATCGGCAAGGGCACCGTGTCGCTGAAGGATTTCGACGATTGCGAGATGATCCTGTCGATGGGCCACAACCCCGGCACCAACCATCCCCGCATGATGGGCACGCTGCATGAAGTGGCCCGGCGCGGCGTGCCGATCGTCGTTTTCAACCCCCTGCGCGAACGCGCGCTGGAACGCTTCGCCGACCCGCAGGACCCGATCGAGATGGCGACGCTGGGGGCGACGCATATCGCCTCCTGCTATCTTCAGGTCAAGGTCGGCGGCGACGCGGCGGCGCTCAAGGGCATCATGAAAGGCGTGCTGGAGATTGAAGCCGCGGAGGGTGGCGCGCTCGACCACGACTTCATCGCCCGGCACACCCATGGGTTCGAGGCGCTGCAGGCCGATCTGGAGGCCACCCCGTGGTCGGCCATCGAAGCGGCCAGCGGCCTGACCGCGGAAGCCCTGCGCAAGGTCGCCCTGGCCTATGCCAGGTCCAATGCGACGATCATCACCTATGGCATGGGTCTGACCCAGCACAGGACTGGCACGGCCAATGTCCAGCAGATGGCCAACCTTCTGTTGCTGCGCGGCAATATTGGCAAGAAGGGCGCCGGGATCTGCCCCCTGCGCGGCCATTCCAATGTGCAGGGCGACCGCACGGTGGGCATCACCGAGAAGCCCACCCCCGCGATGCTGCAGCGGATCGAGGCCGCCTTCGGCTTCACCCCGCCTGCCGCCCACGGCCATGACGCTGTGGCCGCCGTCAAGGCCATCGTCGCGGGCAGCGCCAAGGTGCTGATCTCGCTCGGCGGCAACCTTATCGTGGCGATGCCCGACCGCGACCAGACCTATCGGGCGATGGCGGGGCTCGATCTGACGGTGTCGATTGCGACCAAGCTCAACCGCTCGCATCTTCTGGTGGGCAAAGAGGCGCTGATCCTGCCCTGCCTTGGCCGCACCGAGGAGGATCTGCAAAACGGCGTCCCGCAGGCGATCACGGTGGAGGATTCGATGTCGATGGTCCATGCCTCGCGCGGGAAACTGCCGCCGGCCTCGGACCAGCTGCGTTCGGAACCCGCGATTGTTGCTGGCATGGCCATGGCGACGCTGCCGGGCATGGCCATCGATTGGGCCGGGATGGTGGCCGACTACGACCGGATCCGCGACAAGATCGAGGATGTCTTCCCCGAGTTCCAGGATTTCAACATCCGCATCCGGGTGCCCGGCGGCTTCCGCCTGCCCCTGCCGCCGACCGAAAGGGTCTGGAAGACCGCCTCGGGCAAGGCCGAATTCCTGCTGTTCGACGGCGTGAACGAGGACCCGGTGGAACAGGACCCCGCCATCCTGCGCCTGACCACCCTGCGCAGCCATGACCAGTACAACACCACGATCTACGGTCTGGACGACCGCTACCGCGGGGTTTTTGGCCGCCGCGACGTGATCTTCATGAACAAGGCCGATCTGGCCGCCCTGGGGATCGAGGCCGGCGACAAGGTCGATGTTGAAACCGTCTGGACTGATGGCCAGACCCGACGCCTCAGCGGCTTTACCGCGATCGAATATGCCATCGCCGCAGGTTCGGTCGGCGCCTATTACCCCGAGGCGAACGGGCTGGTGCCCTTGGGCCACCACGACCCCGAAAGCGGCACACCATCGTACAAATCGGTGCCGGTCCGGATCCGCGCCCTGAAGGGCGGTTAAGGAAAGGGGCCTGCGATTCGCAGGCCCCCGCCCGTCATTTGAGCTTGATGCAGAAGTGCTTCCTGACCGGCGCCTCGATGGTCCAGGTGCCGGAAAAGCCCGGCTCGACCACGAAAGCATCGCCCGGGCGCAGGGTGACAGCAGGGGCGCCATCGGGGGTGATGGTGATCTGGCCTTCGATCAGGTGGACGAATTCGTAGAACTTGTAGACCGCGTGCCAGGTGCCCAGGGTCGCCTCCCAGGTGCCGCTGATCACGCTGCCGTCGATCGAGGTGTGCTGCACCCAGGTCTTCATCGTCGGGTTGCCCGCGACCTTGGTCCAGCCGTCAAGATCGGTCAGCAGGGGCTCGGGCCCCGGCGCGGGAAAGCGGAAAACCATATCGCTCATGTCAATCCTTCCAAGGGTTCGCTTGCGTCAGCCCTCGTCGTAGGACCAAGGCGCCGGCCTGACAAGAGAGGTTGAGGCGGGCCGCCTTGCCAGGTGATTGCGGCCCGCGCCGGATTATGCAGGATGCGGGCAAAACCGTGGAAGGGAAGACCATGCTCATCCGGAAGGCTAAAGCATCGGACGCGCCGCATCTGGCGCGCTTCATCAACATGGCGGCCGATGACCTGCCGCTGCATTTCTGGCGAAAGGCGGTCGGACCCGGCGGCGACCCTTGGGCCTACGGCCAGGAACGCGCCGCGCGGGCGACGGGCAGCTTCTCCTACGCCAACGCCTGGCTGGCCGAGGTCGAGGGCGCGGTGGCGGCCTGCCTCCTCGGCTATCCGGCCGACGAAACCCCCGCGCCCATCGCCCCCGACACAACGCCGATCTTCGTCCCCCTGCTGGAGCTGGAGGCCCTGGCGCCGGGCTCGTGGTATCTCAACGTGCTGGCCACCTATCCGCCGTTTCGCGGCGAGGGTCTGGGCAGTGCCCTGCTGGCCCGGGCCGAAACCGTGGCGCGCGGCCTCGGCCATGCGACGATCAGCCTGATCGCGGCCGACACCCACCCCGAGGCCCTGCGCCTTTACACCGCCAAAGGCTTCCGCGAGGTCGCACGCCGCGCCGTCGTCAAGGAGGACTGGCAGGTCGCGGCGCGCGAATGGGTCCTGTTCGTGAAACCGCTCGCCTAGGGCTGCTGCGCCGTGACATGGGCCACGGCCTCTTCGATCACGGCGGCCACCGCGTCGGGATGCGAGATCAGCGACATGTGGCTCGCCTCCAGCTCGGTCGTGCGGGCGGCGAGCTGCTGGCTCAGGGCGTGCTGCAGCTCCACGCTGACGGCGCGGTCGTTGCGCGACAGGACGTACCAGTTGGGCCGCGCCTTCCAGGCCGCCTGGGTCACCTTGTCGCCGAAGGTCGAGGCGCCCAGCGGAGTCTGGATCGCGGCCAGTACCTTGGCATCGGCCTCGGGCAGGTCTTGCGCCACATTGGCGACCCAGCTTTCCGCGCTCATCCAGTAGCGCCCGGCGGCATCCTGCGACACCCCGCCAAGCCCGGGCGGGGCCGGATGCGCCCCCACCTGATCGCCGGTGGACTGGCCCACATCGGGGGCGAAGGCCGCGACATAGACCAGCGCCGCGACCTTGGGGTGATTGCCCGCCTCGGTGATGACGGTGCCGCCCCAGCTGTGCCCGGCCAGCACGACGGGTCCGCTGACCTTGTCCAGGATCAGCCGCGTCGCCTCGGCATCGTCGGCCAGGGTCGTGGTCGGGTTCTGCACCGCGATCACCGCGATGCCCTTGGCCTGCAGGCGCCGGATCACGCCACTCCAGCCCGAGGCATCGCCCCAGGCGCCATGGACCAGAACGACAGTGGCCGGGGTTTTCGGTTGATCAGTCATGCGGCAGTCTCCTTATTGTCAGGACGCGCCTGCAGGGCAGGCCGTCGGGTCACTGGAATTTCTGCCGGGGCGCCCAAGGGGCCCTGCGGCAGCGGCGCGGGGCACCATGCCCGGGCCGGAACGAAAGGCTGTGAACAGCACCTCGCAAAAGCTAGCGCCGGAACCCCACCCGGTCTTTCACGATCATGTCCGGCCTTGTGGAATTGCGATGCCATCGCCCTCATGCCGAGATCCGCTCCGGCCCGGTCGCCCGGCTCTCCTGCATCGCGCGGCGCCAGGCATGCGGGGTGTCATTGAGGAACTGGCGGAACAGCCGCGTCAGATGCGCCTGATCGGTCAACCCGACCTCGACCGCGATCTGGCTGATCCCCGCCGTCGTCGTCAGAAGCAGATGCTGCGCCCGCAAAAGCCGCCTGCGGATCACGAAGCGGTGCGGGGTCTCGCCGAAACTGACCTTGAAAGCGCGGGAGAAATGCCCCGGCCGCAGACCCACGGCCAGGGCCAGCGCCGCCACCGCGATGCGCGCGGCCAGATGCGCTTCGACATGGGCCACGATCCGGCGCATCTGCCAGGCGGCCAGACCGCCGCGCTGCGGGGCGGCGGTCTGCGGCACGGCGGCGGTTTGCGGCCCGCGCTCCGCCGCCGTGCCGCGCAGGGCCAGGATCACGGCGACGACCTCGTCCAGACGGCGGCGCGCGGCGGGGATATCGCTGTCCAGCGCGGATTGCGCCTCTGCGATCAGGGCGAGGATCCTCGCGCAGGGCGGTGTCGCCTCGCCCGCGGCCGTCCAGAGCGTCCCGCCCTGCGGCAAGGGCGCCGCCGCGGCGGAGCTGGCTCGGTCGTTCCCTTCGGTCCGCAGCGTCACGAGGCCCTCCTTTTCGCGACGCAGAGTTAGCTTTATGCGAGGGCCGGGATAAGAATATAACTTCGGTATGCAGTGTAGAGGAAACCGGGGCATGCAGACCTCTGATCTGGCGCTTTTCGTTGCCCTGGCCCATGCGCCCAGCATGGCCGAAGCCGCCCGCCGCATGGGCCTGCCGCCGATGACGGCCAGCCGGCGCCTCGCACTGCTGGAGGAGGAGCTTGGCGCCCGCCTGATCCAGCGCAACTCCCGCGTTCTGGCCCTGACGCCCGAGGGCAGGGCCTTTCTGCCCCATGCCCAAGCGCTTCTGGACGGCGAGGTCGAGGCCCGCGCCTCGGTCCGCCCGCCGACCGCCGGCGCGTCGGGGCTGTTGCGGGTGACGACCTCGATCCCCTTCGGGCGGCGCGTCGTCGCCCCCTTCATCCCGCACTTCGCCCGCGCCAACCCCGATCTGAACATCGAACTGGTTCTGTCGGACGAGATCCTCGACATCGTGGGCCAGGGCATGGATCTGGCGATCCGGATCGCCGATCTGCGGGAAAGCGCGCTGATCGCGCGCAAGATCGCGCACAGCCCGCGGGCGCTTTACGCCGCGCCCGACTATCTCGCCCGGCGCGGCCTGCCGACCCGGGCCGCCGATCTGGCCGGGCACGATTGCCTGACGGTCTGCGGCATCACCCATTGGACCCTGCACACCGCGACCAGCGCCCCGGTCAAGCAGCGCGTCGCCGGGCGGTTCAGCGCCAATTCGCCCGAGGCTCTGCATCAGGCCTGCCTGGGCGGCATGGGCATCGCACTCCTTTCGACCTGGATCGCCGCCGACGATGTGGCAAGCGGTGCGCTGACCGCCGTGCCCCTGGCCGAGGGCGCCCC
The DNA here is from genome assembly GCF_056403335.1 of Rhodobacter sp. P2_H5. Classification (NCBI taxonomy): domain Bacteria; kingdom Pseudomonadati; phylum Pseudomonadota; class Alphaproteobacteria; order Rhodobacterales; genus Rhodobacter; species Rhodobacter sp. P2_H5. Next base: position 120,730 of record NZ_JBFUFS010000011.1, read on the forward strand.
GACCCCCTTTGCGGTCTGGGCGGTGCATCCGAGCCAGAAGCTCGCCCCCGCCAAGGTCCGCCTGTTCAGCGCCGCCCTGCAACACCATCTGGCGACCGACCGCGCCGCCTGGTTCGGCCCCTCGCCCTGAACGCGCCCGCCGCGCCCGCTCACACCCTGCGGCCCTTAATACACGACTTTATCGCTAGACATTAAGAATAACCTGGGGTAGTCTTGGATCATGGAGGCCAGCATGACCCGAATCCCGCCGCAGACCCGCCTGATCCCGCCCCGGCATCGCGCTGATCCCCTCGACGGTGCGATGCCCGCAGCCTCGCCGATCCACGGCAGGTTGCTGCCGCATTCCCTGCGCTCCGCCCCCACCTTTCGCCCCTCACAGGAGGCCACCGCATGACAACCCTGATCATCCCCGGCCTTGACGGCTCGCGCGAGGGGCATTGGCAGCAATGGTGGCTGGACAATGACCCGACCGCCCAGCCGGTCCATCTGACCGAACTGCACAATCCGGTGCCCGCCGCCTGGGAGGTCGAGCTGATCTCGGCCATCCTCGACCATCCCGGCGCCACGCTGGTCGGCCACAGCCTTGGGGCCGTGCTGATCGCCCGGGTCCTGACGCAATGGCCGCATCTGGATGTGAAAGCCGCCCTGCTGGTCGCCCCGGCCGAGGATGCGAGCCATCCGCGCGCCAAGCCCTTCACCCCGCTGCCCGAACTGCCGCTCGGGCGTCCGGTCACGGTGGCGGCGAGCCAAAACGACCCCTGGATGAGCCTCAGCCGCTCCCGCGCGCTGGCCGGCCTCTGGCAAGCACGATTTGTTGATCTGGGCCTCGCCGGGCACGTCAACATCGAATCGGGCTTCGGCCCCTGGCCCTTGGGCTTTGCACTGCGCGACGAGCTCTACGAAAGGGTCGGCGCCGATCCGATGCAGGGCAAGAAACCCAGCCGCGGTCTTGCGTTCTTTTCGCCTCCGGGCTGACGGGTCGATGTCCCCAACCCGCCCCCAGCCCGCTTCGCGCCCTCCCCCAAGGGTCCGCGAATGACAAGAGGGGCCCGCCGCATGGCAGGCCCCTCTTTGAACTTTTCCGATATTTCAGACCTTGGATTTGGCCTCAAGCGCGGCAAGACGCGCCTCAAGGGCGATATTCTCCTCGCGGGCCTTCTGCGCCATGGCGCGGACGGCGTCGAATTCCTCGCGGGTGACAAAGTCGCGGTCGGCCATCCAGCGGTCGAAGAAAGACTTCATTGCCGTTTCCATCTCGGTCTTGGCGCCCTGTGCCACGCCCATGGCGTTGGTCATCAGCTTGCCGACGTCATCGAAGAACTTGTTGCCAGGCTGCATGTCGGTCTTCCTTTGGTTTTGCCCTCTAGCGCCGGGCGGGTCGTTTTGTCCTATATGGCCGGGTGCGCCCAAGCCCGCAAGGGTGGCGGTGGTTGACTTCACTCCGCTTGGGGCGGAAAACCCCCGCACCCAATGCCAGAGGCCTTATGTCCTATATCCCCTTCCCGCCCGTCTCGCCCGAGATCTTCACGATCAGCCTCGCCGGGTACAGCTTTTCGCTGCGCTGGTACGCGCTGGCCTATATTCTGGGCCTGATGGCGGGCTGGTGGCTGATAAGGCAGGCCTTGCGCACCCCGCGTCTCTGGACCACGCCGCCGATGCGCGAGGATCAGCTCGAACGTCTGCTGACCTGGGTCATCCTCGGCGTCATCCTCGGCGGCAGGCTGGGCTATGTGCTGTTCTATCAGCCGGGTTTCTACCTGAACGACCCGTCGCAGATCCTGAGGGTCTGGGAGGGCGGCATGTCCTTTCACGGCGGCTTCATCGGCGTCGTCGTGGCGGGCCTGATCTTCTGCCGGCTTGAGAAGATCCCGGCCCTGACGACGGGCGACCTCTTCGCCTCGGTCGCGCCCATCGGGCTGGGGTTGGGCAGGCTGGCCAATTTCGTCAATGCCGAGCTCTGGGGCCGTCCCACTGACCTCCCCTGGGGCGTGGCCTTCCCCGGCGATGCGGCCCAACTCTGCCCCGGCGTGCTGACCATCTGCGCCCGCCACCCGAGCCAGATTTACGAGGCCTTGCTCGAAGGCGTCCTCCTCGGCTCGCTCGTCCTCTGGGCCGTCTGGCGCGGCGGCTGGTTGGCACGTCCGGGCCGGGTGATGGGCATGTTCATCGCAGGCTATGGCCTCGCGCGCTTCCTCGTCGAATTCGTCCGCCAGCCCGACGCGCAATTCGTGACCGAAGGCAACCCCCTCGGCCTCGCCTGGCAGATCCACGGCTGGGGCCTGACCCAGGGCCAGGCCCTGTCGCTGCCGATGATCGCCGTCGGCCTTTACTTCCTTCTGACCGCAAAGCCGGCCAAGCCTGCATGACCCCGCTTGCCACCCTGATCGCGGCGCGGATCCGGGCCGATGGCCCGATCACGCTGGCCGATTTTATGACCGAATGCCTGCTGCACCCGGTCCACGGCTACTACACCACCCGCGAGCCCTTTGGTGCCGCGGGCGATTTCACCACCGCCCCGGAAATCTCGCAGATGTTCGGCGAGCTTCTGGGCCTGTCGCTCGCCCAAAGCTGGCTCGACCAAGGCGCCCCCGCCCCCTTCACCCTGGCCGAGATCGGCCCCGGCCGCGGCACGCTGATGGCCGATATCCTGCGCGCGACGCGCCAGGTGCCCGGCTTTCACGCCGGAATGCGTCTGACGCTCATCGAGGCCTCGCCCCGCCTGCGCGCCATCCAATCCGCCACCCTCGCCGCATATCAACCCCGCTGGGTCGACCGGGTGGAGGATCTGCCCGACCTGCCCCTGTTCCTCGTCGCCAATGAGTTCTTCGACGCCCTGCCGATCCGCCAGTTCCAGCGCGACGGGGCCGGCTGGCGCGAAAGGTTGGTCGGCCTGCGCGAAGGCAAACTCGGCCTCGGCCTCGGCCCGGTTTTGCCGGTAGCGGACCTCACCTTCCGCCTGACCGACACCGCCCAAGGCCAGATCGTCGAGATCTGCCCGCAGGCCCCCGCGATCATGGCGGCAATCGGCGAACGGGTCGCGCGGCAAGGCGCTGCCCTCATCATCGACTACGGCGGCTGGCATTCGCTGGGCGACACCTTCCAGGCCCTGCGCGCCCACGAACCCGTCGATCCCTTCGCCACCCCCGGTGAGGCCGACCTCACCGCCCATGTCGATTTCGAGGCCCTGGCCCGCGCCGCAGCCCCCGCCGCCAGCGCCTATACGACCCAGGGCGCCCTGCTCACCGCCCTTGGCATTGCCCAGCGTTCCGCCCGTCTGGCGCAAAACCTGACGGGAGCGGCCCTGCAATCGCATTTGGCTGCCACGCACCGCTTGACCGCGGCCACGGAAATGGGAAGCTTGTTCAAGGTGCTTGGCCTTCATCCCGCTGGTCATCCCCCACCACCCGGAAGTGCCTGATGCTGGAAATCCTGACCTCTGACGCGATCCCGCTGCGCCATGGCTTCTTCACCCGCAAGGGTGGAGCTTCCTCCGGCATCTTTTACGGGCTGAACTGCGGGCCGGGCTCGACCGACCTGTCGGAGGCCGTCTCGATCAACCGGGCGCGGGTGGCCGCGGCGCTCGACCTCGCGCCCGAGGCGCTGGTCAGCCTGAAGCAGACCCATTCCGCCAAGGTGGTCACCCTGACCGAACCGCCCACCGGCCGACCCGAGGCAGACGGCATGGTCACCGCCACGCCGGGCATCGGCCTCGGCATCCTGACCGCCGACTGCCAGCCCGTGCTTTTCGCCGACCCCGTGGCGCGGGTGATCGGCGCCGCCCATGCCGGCTGGCGCGGCGCCCGCGACGGCGTGCTGGAGGCGACGGTCGACGCCATGGTTGCCCTCGGCGCCAGGCGCGAGAACATCACCGCCGTGATCGGCCCGACCATCAGCCAGGCCGCCTACGAGGTCGGGCCCGAGTTCTTCGAAAGCTTCACCGACGACGACCCCGCCACCGCCCGCTTCTTCATCAACGGCCAGGGCGACCGGATGCTGTTCGACCTGCCGGGCTATGGCCTCCACCGCCTGCGGGCGGCGGGGGTCGGCCATGCCGAGTGGAACCGCCACTGCACCTACCGCGACCCCGAGCGATTCTATTCCTTCCGCCGCACCACCCATGCCCGCGAGGCCGATTACGGGCGCCTGATCTCGGTCATCCGGCTGTAAGCGGCGGGTTCCGGCCGCAATCCGGCTCGGAGCCGCCACAATCCGGGGCGGCCCGCCGCAGGTTTCCCCCTCTTTCCTCCATATATTTCAAGACCTTGCTTCGGCAGGCCCTTTGCCACATTCCGATTGTTTCCAATTCGGAAATGACCGTTTCCGCCGTTCCGATTGTCAAAACCATGCCGCAATGGCCGGGCACATTGTCTCCAACCCCGCAAAGTTGCCCAGGAGCCTCGCCATGAAAACCGAACGCCGCTGGCTGAAATCCGTCCTCGCCGCCAGCCTTGATCCGCAACCCGCCCTGCCCTGGCAGCGCAGCACCCGCCGCCGCCCCGCAGCCCTGCAACAGGCCGCAGCCCCGGTGCCGCGCCCGCAAGTGGTGCGCCGGCCCACCGCCATGGCGGCCCACTGACCCTTTCCTCTCCCTCGTGCGCGAGCATGACCCTGGGGCCGGTTTATCCGGCCCCTTTTTTCGTCGCGCCCTCCCGGCGATTCGGACCGCCCCCCGACACGGGCGCGGGGATTGGCCCTGCCCCGGCACCAATCTCGGGCCTCCTGCGCGGATCGTGTCTCACCCTTGTTGGAATTGCGGACAAATTTTGACAAGTCGGTCGGGACCGGTCACATTGATCCTCGTTGGTCCTGCCGTACAAAGCAGGGGCGCCGTGGTAAGACCTTGGGGGCAACCCGTAAGGCACCGCGTCCATGCAGCGGTCCGGGTTTCCCGGTCGGGACGGTTCGGTTCGGGGCGGCTCTGGTGTTCCTCTGACACCTTCAGGAGCCGCCCTTTCCTTTTGCCCGACCGCCTTCCCCGCCACGACGCTTCCATTTGATCAAATTTCCGGGCATAAGGACGCAAAAGCCAAAGGAGCCCGCCATGCCCCATTCCAAAACCATCGCCGGCGTCAGCCTCGACCGGCTGACCGACCTCGCCCAGCGCGAGGCGCGCCGTTTTTCGGCGATGCGGCCCAGCTCGGCCCGGGCCATGGCGGCGGGGGCGGCGAGCTATCTGGACGGCGTGCCGCTGCACTGGATGAAGGACTGGCCGATGCCGCATCTGCCCGTGGTGGCCGAGGCGGAGGGCGCCACCCTCACCGATATAGACGGCTATCACACCGACGACTTCTGCCTGGGCGACACGGGGTCGATGTTCGGCCATTCGCCCAAACCCGTCGCCAAGGCGATCCGCCGCCAGGCGCGCAAGGGCCTGACCTATATGCTGCCCACCGAAGACGCCTTGGAGGCGGGCCGTCTTTTGACCGAGGTCTTCGGCGCCTTCCGCTGGCAGATCGCCACCACCGCCACCGACGCCAACCGCTTTTCCCTCCGCGTCGCCCGCGCCGTGACCGGCAAGCCCAAGGTTCTGGTCTTCAACGGCTGTTATCACGGCACGGTGGATGAAACCTTCGTCATCCTCGACCACGGCCGCACCGTCACCCGCCCCGGCCTGCTGGGCCAAGTCGTCGACCTGCCGCAATTCGCGACCTGCTGCGAGTTCAACGACCTCGCCAGCGTCGAAGCCGCCCTCGCCAAGGGCGATATCGCGGCGATCCTGACCGAGCCTGTGATGACCAATTCCTGCATGGTCCTGCCGGAACCGGGCTTCCACGCCGGCCTGCGCAAGCTCGCCACGCAATATGGCGCGCTGCTGATCATCGACGAAACCCACACGATTTCATCGGGTTACGGCGGCTACACCCGCGTGCATGGGCTGGAACCCGATATCTTCGTCGTCGGCAAATGCGTGGCGGGCGGCATGCCCACCGCCGTCTGGGGCCTGTCCGAGGCCACCGCCACGCGCTACCTTGCCGCCAATGCCACCCGCGCCCCCGGCCATTCCGGCATGGGCACCACGCTTTCGGCCAACCCGATGCAATTCGCCTGCCTGCGCGCCACGCTGTCCGAGGTGATGACGCCCGAGGCCTACACCCATATGGAGGACCTGGCCGAACGTCTCGTCTCCGGCCTGTCCTCTGTGATCACAGCACATAACCTGCCCTGGCACGCCATCCGCGTCGGCGCCCGGGTCGAGTTCATCTGCGCCCCGGGCCCCTTGCGCAACGGCGCCGAGGCCGCGCTGGCCCACCAGCCGCAGGTCGAAGCGGCCCTCCACGTCGCGCTTCTGAACCGGGGCTGCCTGATCGCCCCCTTCCACAACATGATGCTGATCAGCCCCGCCACGAAGAAGCGCCAGGTCGACAACCTGATCGCCGCCTTCGACGAAGTGCTGACCCATCTGACCGCCTGAGAAGAGACCGAAATGACCCTCACCAGCCCCTCTGGTTCTTCGATCGACGAAGCCGAAGCCTTCCTGCGCGCCCATCCCGAGATCGAGGCCTTCGATATCGTCATGCACGATTCGAACGGCATCGGCCGGGGAAAAATCATCCGCCGGCATGAGCTCTTGTCCTTTTACAAGAACGGCCGGCTGTTGCCGATCTCGATCCTCGGCCTCGACATCTGCGGCGAGGATGTCCACGAGACCGGGCTGATCTGGGACCACGGCGACGGCGACCGCCGCGCCTGGCCGATCCCCGGCACGCTGAAGCCGCTTTACAAGACCGAGCCGCCAAGGGGTGAGGTCCTGATGAGCCTTTACGAACTCGACGGCCAACCCATGACCTCGGACCCGCGCCACGCCTTGCAGGCCCAGGTCGATGCGTTGGCCACCGAGGGCCTGCACCCGGCGGGGGCCTTCGAGCTGGAGTTCTTCCTTCTGGAAAACCAGCGCGGCCCGGATGGCAAGATGGTCCCGGCCCGCGATGTGCTGGACGGGCGGGCCTCGAACAAGACCGACGTTTACTCGGTCGACAAGCTGCACGGCATGCTGCCCCTGTTCAACGACATCTACAAAGCCGCCGAGCTGATCGGGATCAAGGCCGAAACCCTGATCTCGGAATTCGCCCCCGGGCAATATGAGATGACCCTGCACTACCGCGCCAATGTGGTGCAGGCGGCGGATGATCTGATGCGGCTGAAGCGGGTCGTGCGGATGAACGCGCGGGCGCATGGCGTGACCGCCTGTTTCATGGCCAAGCCGAACGAGGATTACGCCGGTTCGGGCATGCACTTCCACGTCTCCTTGCAGGATGAGAACGGCCTCAACGTCTTTGTCGAGGCGGTGGAGGGCCAATGGTCCGACACGATCCGCCATGCCATCGGCGGGTTGCGGGCGACGATGGGCGAGACGATGCTGGTCTTTGCGCCGCATGCCAATTCCTGGCGGCGCTTTGCCTCGAACTCCTACGCGCCGGTCAGCCCGACCTGGGGCGTCAACAACCGCACCGTGGCCCTGCGCATCCCGGCTGGCGACATCCGCGCCCGGCGGATCGAGCATCGCCCGGCGGGGGTGGATGCCAACCCTTACCTTGTCGGCACCACGGTCCTGGCCGGCATCCGCCATGGCCTCAAACACCGGATCGACCCCGGCCCCGAGACCACCGGCGACGGCTACACCAATGGCGCCGATGCCCCGGCGATCCCGCCCGACTGGAGATCAGCCATCGAGGCGGCCAAGGCCTCGGCTTTCCTGAAAGAGGCTCTGGGCGAGGATCTTCACCGCACCTTCACCGCCGTGATCGGCGCGGAATATGCCCGTGTGGCGCGGACAGTGTCCGAAGTGGACTTCGACCTCTACCTGCATTCCGTGTAAACCCTTGGAAGATGGGCAAATTGCCCATCCTACCAACTCAGGTCAGGAAAGCTGCAGCGATCAGGGCGGGAACCCTGGGATCAAGGCCCAGGGGCGGCAGGACCGTGCCCGCGAACCCGGCTTCGGTGAGGGCTGCCGGCAGGTCGTCGATGACATGGCCCCCTTCGGCGGCAAAGAAGGGCAGGCAGAGCGCATGCGTGTCGAAGCCCTTGGCCGTGGCGATGCGCGGCTCTTGGTCGATGAAATAGGCCTCGGCCCGGGCAAAGCCCGCGGCTTTCAGGCCCGCCGCCATCGCATTGGCCACCTCTGACGGCGCGGGGCTGCGGAAGGAGCCGTGGGCGGCGAGCAGGATTTCGGTGTCCTGCCTGAGCAGGGCCAGGCGCTCCACCGCCTCTGCCGCCAGCGTCAGGGCCAGCGCCTGTACCTGCGGGTCAAGGCCGAAGGGGGCGAGATGGGTCCAGCCGCCCGCTCCGACCTCGGCCATCCGGCGCGGCAGTTCGGTCTTGGGGAACCAGCCGCCGGCCATGAACATCGGATAAACCACACCGCTTTCTCGCCCGGCCACCGCTGCTGCCAAGGCACCGGGCTTGGCCAGCGTGGCGGAGCCGACATGCCAGCCCGGCAGATGGCTTTGCACGGCGGCGGCCAGGGCGGCCAGCGCCGCCTCGGCCGGGTCGGGGTCAGAGGGTTGGCCGTGGCTGATGATCAGGGCGTTTTGCATGGGCCAGACCTAGACCCTGGCCGCGTCACGTCAAGCCTTGGGCATCCGCGAGGCGATATATTGCGCGAATTCGAAGTTCGGCCGCTCGAGGTGGCTCAAAGGCCCCGGCGCGGACAGCCCCGCCACGAGGCCACGATAGACCTTCTCGACGCAGCCCTTGTCCTCGACATTCACGTCATCCAGCAGGGCCTTCACCGTCGCCAGATTGTCCGCCGCCGCAGGATCGGCCATCCAGTCGGCACTCATCCCGCCGCCGTAAAGCACATTGACATGGCCCGGCCCGTCCGGCGTCAGCGCGAGGTACCAGAAGTACCCCGGCGTCAGGGTGATCATCAGCGAGGGGTAGATCGCCAGAAGCCAGGTGATCCGCCGCTCGTCCCCCTGCAGTGTGGTGTTGGAGGGATGCGCCAGCGACAAGGGCACCGTGTCATTCTTGACGATCCAGTGGTAGTTGAAGGCTTCGGTCCCTTCCGGGCAGGTCATCTTCATCAGATCGACCGAGCCGCCGATCGTGCCGGAATGGCAGACCGGCAGGTGGTAGCTTTCCATGAAATTCTCGGCCAGGACCTTCCAGTTGGTGGCCCAGCGGAAGGTCTCGCGGAAGGTTTCGGTGTAAGAGCCCATGTCGAGATAACCGACCAGCTTTTCGACATCGGCCAGCGCCACTGCAGGCGAGGGCGCGTCGGGGTTCAGCGTGACCATGATCCAGCCGAGCCAGTCTTCGACCCGGACCGAAGGCAGCTTGATGGCTTCCTTGCAGAACTCTTCATTGGCCGCCATCGCGGGCGCACCGCGCAGGGTACCGTCAAGGTTATAGGTCCAGGCGTGATAGGGGCAGACGATGGAGCGGACGTGGCCGCGCCCCTCCAGCAGGGTCGACATCCGGTGGCGGCAGACGTTGGACATGCCGCGCAGGGCGCCTTCGCGGTCGCGCAGGATGATCACCGGCTCGCCCGCGATGGTCATGGTCAGGTAATCGCCCGGCTCTTTCAGCGCATCGACCCGGCCGGCGCAGAGCCAGTCGCGGGCGAAGATATGCTCAACCTCGGACGCAGCGAATTCGGGCGAGGTATAGACCGATTTCGGCATCGCATAGGCGCGCTCGAAGGGCACCGAGACATTGGCGTGCAGTTCCTCGGCGGGCGAAAGGGTGGAATCGTGGCGGGTCATGGCGGGGCTCACTGCGGCTGGCTTGCTTGTCTTGGGCGCAAGACGGGAGGATACGGCACGATATGGCACCCACGTCGCAACGCAAGGTGTTTGTACCTAAGCCTTGGCTAGGCCCGGCCTAAGCGGGCCTCACGCGACAAGTTCCAGAAGCTCGATCCGGTTGCCGAAAGGGTCGCTGATATAGATGCGCTGGATGCCGGGCAGGTCAATGTCGCGGCGATAGGGCACGTCATGCGCCTCCATCCGCTGAATGGCCTCCGCCAGCGAGGCGACCTGAAAGGCCGGATGGGCCTTGCGGGCGGCGACGAAGGGCTCCTCCACCCCGATATGAATGCCGACATTCGGGGTTTCGAACCAGACCCCGCCGCGGGCGCGCAGGGGCTCGGGCTTTTCGACCTCGGGCAGGCCGAGGATGGTGCCGTAGAACCTGCGCGCCTCGGCCTCGCCGCCCTGGGGCATGACGATCTGGATGTGATGCAGGGCGAGGATCATGCAGGGCTCCGTGGTCAGGTCGGATAGGGCCAGGGGGCCTGGGAAAACACGCCGCCGTCGACATAAAGCGTCTGGCCGGTGACGAAAGAGGCCGCGTCCGAGATCAGGAACAGCAAGGGCCCGACCAGATCCTGCGGCGTGCCGATCCGGCGCAGCGGGGTAATCGGGCTCCAGGTCGCGGCATAGTCGCCGGCCTCGGCGGCGGTGCGTTCGGTGGCGATGGCGCCGGGGGCGATGCAGTTGACGCGGATGCCGTGCGGGCCAAGTTCAGAGGCCGCGACCTTGGTGAACTGCTCGATCCCGCCCTTGGAGGCGGTGTAATCCACCAACCGCGGGAAGGCGAGCTTGTTGCAGCCAGAGCCCAGCGTGATGATCGACCCGCCGTGACCTGCCGCCTGCATGGCGCGGGCGGCGGTGCGGGTGTTCAGGAACGTGCCGCGCAGGTTGGTGGCCATGACGCGGTCCCAGGCGTCAACCTCCAGATCCATCAGGCCGGACCAGGTCTGGATGCCGGCATTGTTGACCAGGACTTCGGGCGCCACGCCCGCCCAATCGGCGGCATGGGCGTGGAAATCGAGGACCTGCGCCTCCTCTCCGGCGTTGCTTTCGATGGCCAGAGCGCGGCCGCCGCGGGCCGCCACCTCGGCCACCAGGGCCGCGGCATCCGCGGCGGCGCCAAGATGGGTGAAGGCCACGTCATGGCCCGCCCCGGCAAGGCCCAGCACAAGATGGCGCCCGATGGCGCTGTTGCCCGCGGTGACGAGCGCCAATTTGGTCTTTGATCCGGTCATGGGGTCCTCCCTCTGGCGGCAGAATAGGGATTGGCGGCCGGGCGACAAGGCCGCAGGGCGCAAAGATGGATATTTGGATCTGGATGAAGGGGCTTGCGGTTGTGCCCTTCAAGGCAAATGCTGCCGGGACAAAGGAGCCTGCCCATGACCCAGCCCGTGTCTCAACCCGTGTCTCAGCCCGCCTATCAGCCCCTGCCGCCGCGCCGCCCGCTTTACCCGCCGATCGAGCCCTATCGCACCGGCCGGTTGCAGGTCTCGACCCTGCACGAGATCCATTTCGAGGAATGCGGCAACCCCTTGGGCAAGCCGGTGGTGGTCTTGCATGGCGGGCCGGGAGGCGGGATCTCGGGGTTTCTGCGCCAGGGGCATGATCCGGCGCGCTACCGGATCATCCTCGCCGATCAGCGCGGCTGCGGCAGATCCACGCCCTTTGCGAGCCTGGAGGAGAACACGACCTGGGACCTCGTCGCCGATATCGAGGCGCTGCGCCGCTATCTCGGGATCGAGCGCTGGCAGGTGGCGGGCGGCTCCTGGGGCTCCACGCTGGCGCTGACCTATGCGATCACCCATCCCGAACGGGTGACCGAACTGGTCCTGCGCGGCATCTTCATGATCCGGCAGGAAGAGATCGACTGGTTCTACGAGACGGGCGGCGCCAGTTTCCTGATGCCCGAGGCCTTTGCCGCCTATCAGGCGCCGATCCCTGCCGCCGAACGCGGCGCCATGGTCGCCGCCTACCGCCGCATCCTGACCGGCCCCGCCAACGACCTGCGCGCCGAGGCCGCCCGCGCCTGGACCCTGTGGGAGGCGCGCAGCCTGTCGCTGCTGCCCGATCCGGCGCGCGAAAAGGCCTGGGACCGCGACCATTACGCCCTGGCCTTCGCCCGGATCGAGAACCACTATTTCACCCACAAGGGCTTTTTCAACGCCGACGGCTGGATCCTGGCCCATGCCCATCTGCTGCGCGGCATTCCCGGCACGATCATCCACGGCCGCTATGACCTCTGCACCCCGGTCAAGAACGCCGTCGATCTGGCCGCGGTCTGGCCCGAGGCCGATCTGGTCATCGTCCCCGACGCCGGCCACACCGGGGTCGAGCCGGGGATCGCCGATGCGATGGTCCATGCCACGGACAGTTATGCCTGACAGCCCTGCCCAAGGCGAAGGCAGCTGCGCAAGCTTTGGGCAGAACCGCAGACCGAAGCGCGCGGGCAAGAGTTGACAAGCCCGCGCGAAAGTTGCCCAATCGGTCAAGGATTGAACCGGGACTCAGCACGAAGCCCCGGCAACCTGAATAAAGTTAACAATAACAGGGAGTTCCACATGTCCTTTCTTCCCTTCGCCCGCAAGGCCGGCGCGGCCACGCTGGCGGCCCTTCTGCTGGGCGCGGCCCCCGCGGCCCTGATGGCGGCGACGCCGGCCGATACCCTGGTCATCGCTTCGGCCATCGACGACATCGTCTCCCTCGACCCGGCGGAGGCTTACGAATTCTCCGGCCTCGACATGGTCAACAACACCTATGACGGCCTGGTGGAGATCAACCCCGCCACGCTGGCACTGGAGCCGGGCCTGGCGGAAAGCTGGTCGGTCGCCGATGATGGCGTCACCTACACCTTCAAGATGAAATCCGGCATCACCTTCGCCTCGGGCAATCCGGTGACCGCCGAAGCCGCCGCCTATTCGCTGCAGCGCGCCGTCAAGGTCAACAAGACCCCGGCCTTCATCCTCAACCAGTTCGGCTGGACCGCGGACAATGTCGAGACGATGATCTCGGGCAAGGGCGACACGCTGACCCTCAAGGTCGACAAGCCCTTCGCGCCGACCTTCCTCTACAACTGCCTGACCGCCGGCGTCGCCTCGATCGTCGACATGGACACCGTCAAGGCGCATGACGTGAACGGCGACATGGGCAACGAATGGCTGAAGACCAATTCGGCCGGCACCGGGGCTTATGTCCTGAAAAGTTTCAAGCCGAACGAGGGTATGATCCTGGAAATGCGCCCGGGCTACTGGCGCGGCGATGCCAAGATCAAGAACATCTTCGTCCAGCACATCCCCGAAGCCGCGACCGAGCGTCTGCAGTTGGAAAAGGGTGACGTGGATATCGCCCGCAGCCTGACGCCGACCGATGTGGCCGGCATGGCATCGAACAAGGACGTCACGATCCAGAGCGACGTCGGCGGCCAGGTCTATTACATGGCCTTCAACCAGAAGCACGAGAACTACAAGAACGCCAAGTTCCTCGACGCGATGCGCTGGGCGATCGACTATCAGGGCATCGCCGACACCGTGATGAAGGGCCAGGTCATCCCGCATCAAAGCTTCCTGCCGCAGGGCTACCTCGGCGCGCTGGACGATCTGCCCTACAAGCTCGACATCGACAAGGCCAAGGCTCTGCTGGCGGAATCCGGCATCAAGGATCCGACGGTCACGATTTCGGTGCGCAACTCGGCAGACCGGATCGACGTGGCCCAATCGATCCAGAACACCTTCGGTCAGGTCGGCATCAAGGTCGAGCTGAAGGTCGGCGAAGGCGCCGAACAGCTGAAGGACTACCGCGCCCGCCTGCATGACGCGACCCTGCAGACCTGGGGCCCGGACTATCCCGACCCGAACACCAACTCCTCGACCTTCGCGGAAAATCCCGGCAACAAGGACGAAGACAAGAACACCGGCTACCTCGCCTGGCGCAACGCCTATGACCCGGGCGAACTGACCGCGATGAGCCAGGCCGCCGTGATGGAGCGCGACCCCGACAAGCGCAAAGCCATGTATGAAGAGATCGAGAAGAAGCACCGCGAAACCTCGCCCTTCATCCTGATGTTCCAGCAAGCCCGCCAAACCGGCCTGCGCGCCGGGGTGAAGGACTTCTACACGGGCGGCGCCATTGACGCCGCCGCCTACTGGCTGGCCACCAAGTAAGGACCAGCGCGCGCCGGCCCTCCGGCGCGCGCCACCCCCATGGCCGAAATCGCAGACATCCCAGAGCATCACTCCGCCGCGCGCCGCTTTGCCAAGCAGACCGCGCAGACGGTGTTTTCGCTGCTGATCACCTTCCTCGGCCTTCTGGCCGTGACCTTCATCATCGCCCGCATCGTGCCGACCGATCCGGTCATGGCCATCCTCGGCGAACGCGCCACCGCCGAGCAGATCGCCAGCGCCCGCACGAAACTGGGTCTGGACGACCCGATGTGGCAGCAATTCCTGATCTATGTCCGCGATGTCTTCATGGGCGACCTTGGCACCTCGATCCGCACGCGCGAACCGGTGCTGGCCGAGATCGGCCGCTATTTCCCCGCCACGCTGGAGCTTTCGACCCTCGGCATCATCATCGGCATCGTGATCGGCATTCCGGCCGGGGTCCTGTCGGCCACCAAGCCCGGTTCGATCCGCGACCAGCTGGTGCGGCTGATCGGCCTCATGGGCTATTCGATGCCGGTGTTCTGGCTCGGCCTGATGGGGCTCTTGCTGTTTTACGGGCACTTGGGCTGGGTCGGCGGGCCGGGGCGGCTCGATTCCACCTATCAGATGATGCTGGATTTCAAGGTCCCCGCCGTCACCCACATGATCCTGATCGACACGGCGCTGGCCGGCGAATGGGACATGTTCTGGAACGCCCTGTCCCACATCATCCTGCCGGCCTCGCTTCTGGGCTATCTCTCGATGGCCTATATCAGCCGGATGACCCGCTCTTTCATGCTGAACGAGCTGGGCCAGGAATATATCACCACCGCCCGCGTCAAGGGCATGCCCGAACGCCGGGTGATCTGGGTCCATGCGATGCGCAACGTCGCCGTGCCGCTGATCACCGTGATCGCCCTCTCCTATGCCTCGCTCCTGGAGGGCGCCGTCCTGACCGAGACCATCTTCGCCTGGCCCGGCCTTGGCCGCTACATCACCGACGCGCTTCTGATCAACGACATGCCCTCCGTCCTCGGCGGCACCATCGTGGTCGGCGCCGTCTATATCGGCATCAACATGTTCTCCGACTTCCTCTACCGTCTGGCCGACCCGAGGGCGACATGAGCACCCTCAACGCCTGGCTGATGGACCCCAACCCCAAGTCGCGCCTGCAAAGCCGCGCGGCGCAGACCTGGCTGAGCTGGCTGCGCTTTCGCCGCAACCCTCTGGCGATGATCGGGCTTTTCATCTCGCTCGCGCTGATCTTCATGTCGGTCTTCGCACCCCTGCTCGCGCCCTATGACCCGATCGCGCAATCGCTGGCCGACCGCCTGCAACCGCCCTTCTCGCCCGGGCACTGGATGGGCACCGACGATTTCGGCCGCGATATCTGGAGCCGGATCCTCTTCGGTTCGCGCATCACCCTCTACATCGTGCTTCTGGTGATCCTGACCGCCCCGGTGGTCGGCCTGATCATCGGCACCGTGGCGGGCTATTTCGGCGGCTGGGTGGATTCGGTCCTGATGCGGATCACCGACATCTTCCTGGCCTTCCCCAAGCTGATCCTCGCCCTGGCCCTGGTCGCCGTCCTCGGCCCCGGCATGGTCAACGCGGTCCTGGCCATCGCCCTGACCTCCTGGCCGCCCTATGCCCGGGTGGCCCGGGCCGAGACGCTGACCGTGCGCAACTCCGACTATATCGCCGCCACCCGCCTGCAAGGCGCCTCCGCGCTCAGGCTGATCTGGGGCCATGTCATGCCGATGTGCCTGCCCTCGGTGATCATCCGGGTCACCCTCGACATGGCCGGCGTGATCCTGACCGCGGCGGGCCTTGGCTTTCTCGGCCTCGGCGTCCAGCCGCCCCTGCCCGAATGGGGCCTGATGATCTCGGCCGGGCGCAAGTTCCTCTTCGAACAATGGTGGGTCGCCACCATGCCCGGCCTTGCCATCTTCATCGTCTCCCTCGGCTTCAACCTCCTGGGCGACGGCCTCCGCGATGTCCTTGACCCAAGGAGCGCCGGCAAATGACCCTCCTCTCGGTGAAAAACCTCCGCGTCACCTTCGACACCGAAACCGGCCCGGTCCATGCCGTGCGCGGCGTCTCCTTCGACCTCGGCCGCGAACGCCTCGGCATCGTGGGCGAAAGCGGCTCCGGCAAGACCATGACCGGCCGCTCCGTCCTGCGCCTGATCCGCCCCCCCGGCCGGATCGAGGCCGATGAGATGAGCTTCGATGGCCAGAACCTGATGACCGCCTCCGAGACCCAGATGCGCGCCCTGCGCGGCAGACGGATCGCCATGGTCATGCAGGACCCGAAATTCTCGCTGAACCCGGTGATGAAGATCGGCGCCCAGCTGATGGAGGGTCTGCGCCAGCGTGACCACGCCTCACGGGCCGAGGCGCGCACCAAGGCCCTCGCCGCCCTGAACGCCGTGCAGATCCGCGACCCCGAACGCGTGATGGAAGCCTATCCGCACGAGTTGTCCGGCGGCATGGGCCAGCGCGTCATGATCGCGATGATGCTGATCCCCGACCCCGACCTTCTGATCGCCGACGAGCCGACCTCCGCCCTCGACGTCACGGTGCAGGCCGAGGTCCTCTCGATCCTCGACAACCTGGTGAAAACCCGCGGCATGGGCCTGATCTTCATCTCGCACGACCTCCGCCTTGTCGCCCGCTTCTGCGACCGGGTTCTGGTGATGTTCAAGGGCAAGATCGTCGAGGAACTGGCGGCAAAAGACCTCCTCCACGCCAAACACCCCTATACCCAGGGCCTCCTCAACTGCCTGCCAAGGATCGGAGGCACCCGTGGCCCGCTCCCCGCCCTTGACCGCAACGCCGATTGGGCCCGCTGATGCTGATCGAGATCGAGAACCTCTCCGTCACCTACCACTCCTCGGGCCGCACGGTCCGCGCCGTGCAAAACGTCTCTCTCGCCGTCAAGGCCCAGGAATCCTACGGCCTTGTCGGCGAAAGCGGCTCCGGCAAATCCACCATCCTGCGCGCGATCTGCGGCATGGCCCCGGTGACCGGCGGCACCATCCGCATCGACGGCAAGCCCCTGTCCAACCCGCGTGGGTCGGCCTTCGCCCGCCAGGTCCAGATGGTCTTCCAGGACCCCTATGCCTCGCTCCATCCGCGCCACACCATCGACCGGGTGCTGTCCGAACCCCTCGCCATCCATGGCATGAAAGGCACCGATGCCCGGATCGAACAGGCCCTGACCGATGTCGGCCTGCCCCCCGCCTTCCGCTTCCGCTATCCCCACCAGCTGTCGGGCGGCCAGCGCCAACGTGTCGCCATCGCCCGCGCCCTGATGCTCTCGCCCCAGATCCTGCTCCTGGACGAACCCACCTCGGCGCTGGACGCTTCCGTGCAGGCCGAGACGCTGAACCTCCTCTCCCGCCTGCGCGACGAACGCGGCCTGACCTTCCTCATGGTCTCCCACGACCTCGCGGTGATCGACCACATGTGCGACCGCATCCTCGTCATGCAGCACGGCAAAGCGGTGGAGGAGCTGACCCGCGACGCGCTCGCCTCCGCCGCCATGACCACCCCCTATGCCAAGGCCCTCTTCGCCGCCTCCGCCGACCGCATGCTGGAAGGCTGACCCATGGCCCCATCCCACGCTCCCGCTTTCATTGGTCCACAAATATCCCACGGGTACGAAGCAGTTTGGTGCGCAGCACCGAAGAAACTGCGCAGTGGGGGGTGTGAAACCCCCGCTCTTCCTTTCATCCGGTGGGGCGTGAAACCCCCGCTCCTGCCGCCAGCCAGAGGCTCCTCATGTTCCCCACTTTCGACGGCCACAACGACCTGCTGCTCCGCCTCTTCAACGCCCCGCACAACCGCGAGGTGATCTGGCTGACCGGCGAGGGCAAGGGCCACCTCGACCTGCCCCGGATGAAGCAGGGCGGCTTCGCGGCGGGCTTTTTCGCCATCTACATCCCCTCGCCGCATGTCGATGACGGGATGGACTTCATGCAGTTGATGTCGAACCCGCCCTTCAAACTGCCGCTCCCCGCGCTGATCACCGCGTCCGAGGCGCAGCCCGTGGCCTGGGCCATGGCCAACCACATGCTCTGGATGGAGCGCGCCTCCGAAGGCCGCTTCAAGATCGTCACCTCCACCGCCGAGATCCGCGCCAACATGGCGGCCGGCGTCATCTCCGGCATCATGCACATGGAGGGCGCCGAGGCGATCGACGCCGACCTCGACGCGCTTTACGCCTTCCACGCCCTCGGCCTGCGCTCGCTCGGCCCGGTGTGGAGCCGCCCCACCATCTTCGGCCACGGCGTCCCCTTCGCCTTCCCCTCCTCCCCCGACACCGGCCCCGGCCTGACCGAGGCCGGCAAAAGGCTGGTCAAGGCCTGCAACGAACTGAAGGTGATGATCGACCTCAGCCAC
Source organism: Rhodobacter sp. P2_H5 (assembly GCF_056403335.1). Classification (NCBI taxonomy): domain Bacteria; kingdom Pseudomonadati; phylum Pseudomonadota; class Alphaproteobacteria; order Rhodobacterales; genus Rhodobacter; species Rhodobacter sp. P2_H5. The sequence goes on from NZ_JBFUFS010000011.1 coordinate 139,027, forward strand.
ATCTCCGAACAGGGCTTCAACGACGTGGCGCGCCTCTCGACCGCCCCCCTGGTCGCCACCCATTCCAACGCCCACGCCATCACACCCTCCAGCCGCAACCTGACCGACCGCCAGCTTGCGGTGATCCGGGAGTCCAAGGGCATGGTCGGCCTGAACTACGCCACCTCCTTCCTGCGCCGCGACGGCAAGCAGTCGTCCGACATGGGCTGGGAGGATGTTCTGGCCCATCTCGACCACCTGATCGAACACCTGGGCGAGGATCATGTGGGTCTGGGCAGCGACTTCGACGGCGCCACGATCCCCGTGGGCATCACTGACGTCGCCGGCCTGCCCAACCTTCAGGCCGCCATGCAGGCCCACGGCTACGACGACGCCCTGATGAAGAAGCTGACCCACGAAAACTGGCTCGCCCTTCTGGACCGCACCTGGGGCGCCTGAGGGAACCGGGGTGCCTGAAGGAAGATGGGCACATTGCCCATCCTACCAACCCCCGTCGCGCCTGTGGCGGTCACGGCCCTTCCGCCACCGCGCCCAGAAGCAACAGCCGCGGCGGCGCCGTCAGGCCTGATGGATCCGGCCAAAGCGCCCCGGCATAGGGCGTCCCGGCGTAAAAGTGGTTGGCCGCCGTATTCGCGACATCGATCCGCAGCCGATGCGCCCCCGCCGCGACCCGCCCGAGCGCCAGCCGATAGGGCGCGTGGTAGATCTGCCCGACCTCCGCCCCATCCAGCGCCACGAAGGCGGCGCAGGCCAGCCCTGGCAGTTCCAGCACGAGATCGCCCGCCACGGCGAGCAGAAAGCCGGTCTCATAGCGCCCGACGCCGGACCAGGCGGCATCGCCCTGCCCCTGCCAGCCTTCCGTCACCCGGATCGGGCGCGCGGGCCCTTCTGTCTGCAAGGTCCAGCCCGTCTCCAGCGCAATCCCCTGAACCGGGGCGGGCGGCGGCACCGGCAGCACCGCCTCAGCCTTCGCGGGCCGCAGGCGCAGCAGGCGCAACTCCTGCGGCGCCAGCCGCAGGCCGAGGCTCAGCGCCGCAGTGTCCACGGCGCCCTCGCGACAGACAAACCCCGCCCCGAGGCTCACCCGGCTTTCCACCTCCTGCGCGCTGTCGTTGAACAGCGCCAGACGCCACCAACCCGCGCCATCCTGCCCCAGCACCATCGCCCGCAACCCCGGCGCTTCTGCGACCTGAGGCCCGTCCAAAAGCCCGGCCAGATGGTCACGCAACCCCTCCGGCGGGGGCGCGCGCCACACCACGACCCCTGCCGCCTCCAGCCGGGCGATTTGGGCGGCAGAGGCGGGATCGGACAGGTCGGTCACTCCCGGCAGCACCAGCGCCGCAATCGTGCTGCCATAAAGCGTCACGGTAGCCCCGATCTCGGCCCGCATCAGCCCCGCCTCATCGACGATCAAGGGCAGATGGCCCAGATCGAACAGCGCCGCGCACCAGGCGCCAAAGGCTGCGGCATGGCCGTGGCGCGGCCCCTGCACCAGAGCGGTCTGATAGGGGTAAAGCACAGCCACCTGCCGCACCGGCTCTGCCTCGTCAAGGAACTCCGCCAGCTCCGCCACCTCGTCCGAGATCGCCCGCATCACCGGCCACCAAGGCTCCAGATTGTAGCCCGGGGAAAAGTCGAACCGCAGGTTTTCCAAAGGCAAGGGCCGCGCATCCCCCGCCTCGGCGAACAGCGCGTGCAAGATCACCTGCCCCGTCCCTGACAGATGCAGGCGGATCAGCTGGGCGCGCAGCGCTTCGGGCGTCATCTCCCATTGCCCGGCAGCCCGCGTCTCGCTGCGCAGGGCCGTGACGTAAAGCTCGGTCAGGCAGAACTTCCGCCCCGAGGCCCGGGCGATGCTGTGGCCCAGCATCGGCGCCAGCTGCGGCGCAAGGTTATTGGCATCGACCGCGGTGACATCGCGCCAGCGGTCGATCCCGAAGAAATCCACCGCCAGCGCCGCGCGCGGATCGATCCCCGAAAACCCGCCGTTCAGCGCGAACGAGGCGACATGCGGCAATATCTCATGCCCGGTCAGCGCCAGCTCATGCCGGTCGCAGAACGCCCGGATCGGGGCGAAAAACCCCTGCTGGATCAACTCGTTGTAAAGCCGGTAGACGAAACTGCGGGTCGCGGCCGTCCCCGGACCGGTATCGCGCAAAAGCGCCGCCAGCTGCAGCGCCAGCGGCCCGCGCGCCGCGATGCCGGCGGCAAAATCCTCCGACCAGAGCAGACTGTTGCCAAGGTTCCCCGCCCTTTCGGCCCAGCGGTACAGAACCGGCGCCGGCTGGTCGAAGAACAGGCTCGCCACCGGATCGGGCATCAACCCACCCAGCGCCCGCGCATAGGGTTCCAGCCCGACCTCGACAAAGCGCGCCCCGGCCTCGGGCAGCAGATAGTTGATCACCCGCGAATTCGCCGCATGGCCGCGCGCGAAGAAGGTCCAGCGCGCCCCCGCCGGCAGATCGCCCGCCAGCCGGGCCGAGACTCCGTCGACCACAGGGTCCTGCAGCGTCACCCGGTCGGTCACATCCGTGACACCGCCATCGGCGCCCCAGAGCACCGCCGCCACCAGCCGCCAATCGGCAAAGCGCGGGCGGCCACCCTCGTGGATCCAGTCGCGCACCGCCGGCCCAAGGCTCGCCCCCAGGGTCGGCGCAATCGCCGAGATCTGCGCCGCGGCCTGCCCGCTTTCGGCCCAGAACAGATGCGTCTCGCGCAGGTGATCCGCGCCCGCCACGGTGCGCCCACCGGCCTGCCCGCTGGTCCAGGCATAGTCGTCATAAAGCCCGGCGCGCAGGCCAAGCTCCGCCATGATCCGCACCGCCCGGGCATAGGCGGCCAGATAAGCCTCCGACAGATACAGGTCCAAAGGCATCGAATGGCGCGCCTGAATATAGATTGTGGCAAAGCCCTTGGCGCGAAAATCCGCCAACTGCCGCCGCATCACCGCCTCACTGGGCAGGCCCGACCAGAACCAATAGGCCCCGAGCCGCCCGCCCGCCATCGGCCCCGAGGTGAAGGCGCTCTCCTGCCGCATGTTCCGACCTCCCCGGCCCGGATGCGCCCGGGCCTGATGCGCCGGAAGCCTAGTCAGGCGGGGGAGGTTTCACAAATGGAAAGATAGCATACGAACAAGTTTTACCGCGCCGCGCAGCGGTCATCCGCCACGATTCGCCCGTCATGGTTAACGCCCGCCGATCCCCCCGCGCGTAGAGACGCAAGGAAGACTGAAGAAAGACGGGTTCAAGACCGCCGAAATCGCCAAATTCGCCCCGTTAATGCTGCGTTCTCAAACCGTTACCCGGGCAGGTGCCGCAAGTGCGCCCCGTTGCATCGCCCATCGGCCCATGCCACTCTCCCCGGCGGAGGCCCCCATGTCCAAGATCATCATCTCCTGCGCCATCACCGGCTCCATCCATGTGCCGAGCCAGTCGCCCCACCTGCCCTACCGCGCCGCAGACATCGCCGCCTCCGCCATCGGTGCGGCAGAGGCCGGGGCCGCCATCCTGCACCTGCATGCCCGCGACCCCGACAGCGGACGCCCCTCGGCAGACCCCACCCATTGGGCCGGCTTCCTGCCCGCCATCAAGATGTCGACGGATGCGGTGATCAACATGACCACCGGCGGCTCTGCCATCATGACTTTGGACCAGCGCCTCGCCGCGCCCAAGGTCCATGCGCCCGAGATGTGCTCGCTCAACATGGGCTCGATGAACTTCGCGCTCTACCCGATGCTGGCCCGGATCAAGGACTTCAAGCACGACTGGGAGAAGCCCTTCCTCGAGAATTCCGACGACGTGGTGTTCAAGAACACCCCCCGCGACATCACCCGGATTCTCGCCGAAATGGGCCGCGACCGGGGCGCGAGGTTCGAGTTCGAATGCTATGATATCAGTCACTTGACCATGCTGAAGCACTTCGTGGACCGGGGTCTGGTGCAGGCGCCGATCTTCCTGCAATTCGTCTTCGGCGTCCTCGGCGGCATGCCACCCGAGCCGGAAATCCTCACCCTGATGAAGCGCCAGGCTGACCGGCTTTTCGGCGATACCTACGAATTCTCCGTCCTCGCCGCCGGCCGCGCCCAGGTGCCGATGGCGACCATGGCGGCGGCGATGGGCGGCCATGTCCGCGTCGGGCTGGAGGATAATCTCTATATTTCCAAAGGTGTTCTGGCCCGCTCCAACGCCGAGCAGGTCGCCCTGATCGCCGAAATCGTCACCCGCCTCGGCCGCACCATCGCCACCCCGGACGAAGCCCGCGCAATGCTCCACCTCAAGGGCCGCGACAAGGTGGCGTTTTGATCACCTACCGCCGCGCCGAGGCCGCCGATGCCGCCCTCCTCCACACCCTCCTGACCGAGATGGCCGAGGGCGAGGGCGGCCAGACCCATGGCACTCAGGAAAGCCTGCTCCGCCACGGCTTCGGCCCGGAACCCCGCTTCCGTGCCATCCTGGCCTTCGACAACCAACCCCTTGGCATGACGATGTTTTTCCCGGAGTATTCCAGCTGGCGTGGCCAGATGGGCCTGTTCATCCAGGACCTTTTCCTGCGGCCCGAGGCGCGCGGCAAGGGCCTCGGGCGCGGCCTTCTCGCCGCCGCGCTGGCCGAGGCCGCCGATTGGGAACCGCAGTTCGTCTCCCTGATGGTGCAGCACAAAAACACCGGGGCACAGGGCTTTTACGCCAACCTCGGCTTCACCCTGCGCGACCGGTCCGACCAACTTATCCTTTCAGGAGAGGGCCTTGGCGCCCTGACCCGCCCATGATCACCCTCTACCACCCCGGCCAGCGCGCCCACGACCCGAAGTCCTTCCTCTCCTCCGGCGCGCCCAAGCCCTGCCCCGAGCAACCCTCCCGCATCGACGCGCTGATGTCCGGCGTGGCGCGGCTTGGTCTGCCGGTGCAGCGCCCCGAGGATCACGGCATGGATGCCATCGCCGCCATCCACCCGGCGCGCTACCTGACCTTTCTGCAGACCATCTACACCCGTTGGCGCCAGATCGAGGGCGCCAGCGCCGAGGTCATCCCCAATATCCACCCCGCCAGCCGCAAGGACGGCTGTCCCCTGTCGGCGGTGGGTCAGGCCGGCTTTCACATGACCGACACCTCCTGCCCGATCAATGCGGAAACCTGGGGCTCCGCCTATGCCAGCGCGCAGACGGCCATCGCAGGCAGTTCCCTGATCTTGCAAGGAAATCACGCAGCCTATGCGCTCTGCCGCCCGCCGGGCCACCATGCTTTCGCCGAGATTGCCGGCGGCTTCTGCTACCTCAACAACAGTGCCATCGCGGCGCAGCAGCTGACCCTGGCTGGCCGCAAGGTCGCGATCCTCGACGTCGATCTGCACCACGGCAACGGCACGCAAGGCATCTTCTACGACCGCCCCGATGTGCTGACCGTCTCGCTCCACGCCCATCCCGAACGCTTCTATCCCTTCTTCTGGGGCTATCCGGAGGAACGCGGCGCAGGCCCGGGCGAAGGGGCCAACCTCAACCTCTGCCTGCCGCGCGGCAGCGGCGATGCAGCCTTCCTGGCGGCCCTCGCCCAGGCGCTGGCGGCGATCACCCTCTGGGGGGCCGACACGCTGGTGCTGGCGCTGGGTCTGGATGCCTTTGAGGGGGACCCCTTTGCCGGCCTCGCGGTATCGACCCCCGGCTTTGGCCAGATCGGCGCCGAGATTGCGGCCCTTGGCCTTCCGACGCTGATCGTGCAAGAAGGCGGCTATCTCTGCCCCGAACTGGGCCTGAACCTCGCCGCCGTCCTTGAACCTTTCCTCTGATCCCTTTCATCCGATCTTGCATATCCCGGGTGCGATGAGGTTTGCAGCGCAGCTGTGAAGAGGCCGCGCAACGGGGCAAAGCGCCAGGGCCAAGGCCTTGGATTACCTCAGAAAGATTGCCCGTGACCAAACCTTCCTCTCTCGTCGGCATCGGATTGATGCTGCTGGCCATGGCGATCCTGCCCGGCATTGATGTCATCGCCAAATACCTCGGCCAGACCGGGATGCCGGTGCTGGAGATCGTCTGGGCGCGGCTGACCTTCGGCGCGCTTCTGGCCCTGCCCTTTGCCGCCCGCCACACCGGCTGGCGCGGGCTGCTGCCGGACCGCCCGGTCATCCACGGGATGCGCGCGGGCTTTCTGATGGCCGCGACCTTTTTCTTCTTCTTTTCGCTCAAATTCCTGCCCATCGCCGATGCGCTGGCCGTCTTCTTCGTGCAACCCCTTGTCGTGACAGCGCTGTCTCCGCTGATCCTGGGCGAGAAGGTGGGGCCGCGCCGCTGGGCCGCGGTGGGCGTGGGCTTCATCGGTACGCTCATCATCATCCGTCCGGGCTTTGGCGGCATGAACACCGGCAGCCTCCTGGCGCTGGCAGCGGGCACCTGTCTGGCCCTCTATTTCCTGCTGACCCGGCGGATTTCGGGGCGCAACAAGGCGATCGTGACCACGTTTTACACCAATGCGATGGGCGGCGTCCTGGCATCGGTCCTGGTGCTTTGGGTCTGGAAGATGCCGACGCCGGAGGAATGGCTGCTGTTTCTCGCCCTCGCCACCATCGCGAACCTGGGCCACAACCTGATCGTGCGGGCCTATGACCACGGCGAGGCTTCGCTCCTCGCGCCGCTGGCCTATACCGAGATGGTGACCTCGACCATCCTGGGCCTGATCTTCTTTGGCGACTTTCCCGACGGCTGGACCTTTGTCGGCGTCGGCATCCTGATCGCCTGCGCGATCTATATTTCGATGCGCGAAAGACAGAAAGCGACCTGAGATCGCCCGCCAAACCGCGGCCACGGAACGCAACGCCGGCCGGTAGCAACTGTCTTTCAGGCTTTGGTTTGGTTGTAGTCTTTGCCTGTTTTGACCATTGCGTTGAGAATTGTCAGGAGTTTTCTTGCGCAGGCGATGATGGCGACTTTTGTCGGTTTTCCGGCGGCGGCGAGTCGTGCTCTGAAGGCTTTGATGTTCGGATCGTGGCGTGAGGCGATGAGGCCGGCCAGGTAGAGGCTGCGTCTGATGGCGGGTCGCCCGCCCCAGATGCGGCGTTTGCCG
>NZ_JBFUFS010000012.1:0-127208 GCF_056403335.1 Rhodobacter sp. P2_H5
CTTCCTCGGATTGGTGGTCATAGCACGAGCAAAACACCCGATCCCATCCCGAACTCGGCCGTTAAGTGCCGTTGCGCCAATGGTACTCCGTCTTAAGACGTGGGAGAGTAGGTCACCGCCAATCCTAGAAAGAAGCGATATCTCTATACGACGACAAACCCTAACCGGCGCGGGGTGGAGCAGCCCGGTAGCTCGTCAGGCTCATAACCTGAAGGCCGCAGGTTCAAATCCTGCCCCCGCAACCAAAAACACAAAACATATCATGACGTTACAGGCCGCCCACAGGGCGGCTTCTTGCGTTGGCCCGAGCCAGGTCAACAATAGGTCAACAAAACCACCCAAACTGAATTGCGCGAAGTTCATAGACACACACTTTGCAAAAGGGCGGCCACCCGGAAATCCCCCCATTTCCAACGGGGTGCCTTCGTAGAACTTACGCGGCCATTTTCAGCCTCTGGGCGGGTGTGATGCCGCCGATGCCCATGTTCGGACGCGACGATTCGTGCCAGTTGCCAAGTTCAAATGGGCACCCCATGTAACCTGCCCATGACTTGGGTCGATCCGAACTGGCTTCGTGTCTCTTCGACCTTTGTAGACGAGGTGGCGCCCAAAAGATCAGTTGGGTTGGAGGGGGAATGCCTGGACAGCCTGAAGAAACCGATGAACCTGAACAGTGCATCCGAAACGCTGTTCAAAAAAATATGCTGCCAGCAGACAGCGCACCACACACCCGATTGACATCATGGTCGGCTTCGACCGAAGCTCAAACCTCCTCAAACGCGAGTATGCCATGACCTTTCGACCGCTTGAATTGATGCTGGACAGAGTGCGACGTCATGGAAACGATTCAGACTCCGTCCTTTTCACGGAATATTTGTACGCCGGAGAGTTGATTTCAAAAATTAACGTTGCTGTCGTCGTAGCCGCAATCCAAAATGACCGTCAGAACCTTCGATACGGAATACTCCACCAGTTAATCCGAGCAGACGGAATTGGGGAATGGTCGCGAGCTTTAGATGAGGCCGTAAGCGGGCCAACCTCTCAGAATTTTCTGTCTTCTCTCTTTGAAATAAGGCGCGAATTCAACGAACGGAATGGGAAGGGATCGTGGCAACACGAGTCGACAAAGCTAATACTGGAGATAATTGCCGATATAAAGGATGAACCCCCACAAATATTAGAGAAGATCGCGTTTAGGAGTTGGTTTTCTGCATTTGCAGAGCTTAGGAACAAAACGAGGGGACACGGAGCAACCACACCGGCAGCAGCATCACGGTATGCGGCTAGTATGGCCGAATCGATACGTCTTATTTGCGAAAATAGCTCAGTTTTTAAACTTCCGTGGGCATATCTGCATAGAAACCTATCGGGGAAATACCGTGTAATCCCGCTCGGAGGAGATTCGGAGAGTTTTTCATCGTTAAAGTCTGCTGCCGCGATCGACGGTGAGAACTATAGAAACGGAATCTATTTTTGGTCAGAGAAACCAATCTTTGTTGATTTGGTGCAGTCGGACGCAGATGCAACAGATTTCTTTGTGCCCAATGGGGGGTTTTCGCCTGGATCAATATCGTATGAACTGCTCTCACTAATAACCGACACGCGCCTTAAGGGCGACGCCAAACCCTACGTCCTCCCACCCGGTGAGAGACCTGCCAGCGAAACTGAAGGGAAGGGTGCGTTCTACATCTTGAACAATACGCTGACCAATGCCCCTTTCAATATTCCGGATTATATTAGCAGGCCAGCCTTAGAGGCAAAGGTCAAGGAAGTCGTTACCAACGATAGGCATCCAATTATTACCTTGGTCGGTCGCGGCGGAGTGGGAAAGACCTCGCTCGCTCTTGCGCTCCTGGGTGATGTCTCAAAATCTGATAGATTTGATGCTGTGATTTGGTTTAGTGCGCGAGACATTGATCTGACGGTGTCCGGCGCTAAACCGGTGCAGCCTCGTGTCTTGACGGAAGCGGATATCTCAAAGCAATACATTAGCTTGATCCGTGAGTTTGTGCCGATTAGCCCAGATCAAGCAAAGAATCCCGTAGCAACCATGGCGACTCACCTTGGAGACAGTCCATTGGGGAAGACGTTGTTTATATTCGACAACTTCGAAACCCTGAGTTCTCCGGTTGATTTGTTCAACTGGATTGACATGAACATACGCATCCCAAATAAGGTCGTTATTACCTCTCGATTTAGGGATTTCAAAGCGGATTACCCGGTAGAAATTCTGGGTATGGAGGAGTCTGAAGCAACCATCTTGATTAGGGGGGTGGCTTCCAAGCTTGGCATATCTGCGTTTATTGGAGAGAGTCAGGTAGCCGAAGTATACGAGGCATCAAATGGCCATCCATACATAATTAGGATCGTACTCGGTGAGCTTGCTGACCTGGGAAAGTATGCCAAACCTGCACATCTGATAGCTCGAAAGGATGACATACTTGATGCGCTCTTTGAGCGAACGTTCGCAAATTTATCCCCAGGAGCTTCAAGGATCTTCCTTACACTTAGTGGCTGGCGATCTCCCGTGCCCAGGCTTGCACTTGAGGCAGTTCTTTTGAGGCATGGTGCGGACATTTCAGATCCGGAAGCGAGTATTGATCAGCTTGTAAGGATGTCACTTGTCGAGTCGACCTTTGACGACCTTAACTATGAAATTCTCGAGGTCCCGTTGTCTGCAGCACTGTTCGGCAAACGGAAACTTCAGGTCAGCCCGATGCGCGGAATAATTGAGGCGGACACTAAATTTCTTCAGGAAATTGGAGCCGTTACATCTCGGAGTTCTAAGGTGAGCATTAGGCCTCAGATTGAGACGTTTTTCAAGAAGGCTGCGAGACGGATAAACGAGGGTTCCTTGCCGTTCGACGAAATTTCTCCGGTTCTTGAGTTCCTTTCTCGCGGTTTCCCAGACGCTTGGATACTATTGTCGGAGCTTGCATCTGAAGCCAATATTCCTGAAGGTAAGTCGCGGTCGGCCGAGTATTTGCGTCGTTACCTCGAACTCAATCCTGATGGTGAACATGCTGCCGCGGCTTGGGAGCAACTTTTGTATCATTACCGATCCGCTGGTGATGGGATCGCAGCCTTGGGTGCATTTATTCAGTTCGCCAGCTTAGTTCAGCCTCCTTTGGCGCAGATGAGTGAAATGGCTAATGCGATAAACAACAGTGTTGAGATGAAGTCAAATTTGGAATTGGTTGAGAGGCATTCTCTCCTACGTCCACTCATTTCAATGCTTGAAGACAATCTAAAATCACTCTCAGCAACTGATATGTCGCGGCTTGCATGGCTTCACCTTCACAGTGGGAATACCAGGCGAGCATCGGAGCTTGCGGAGCAGGGTGCCAAGCTTGATCCAGAAAGCACACACTGTCGGAGGCTGTTAGTTCGGCTTAGGGATGAGGCACAATAAAGCGGTTTCATCCTAAAGCGGACACCGATGCTCGTCGTCCATTCAGCCCTCGACCGTGTGTGTCCCTTAACTGGAGCAAGCGCCTTAAGTCCAGTCACTGACGTCGTCGTTTGTCAGCGACGGACCAGATCACCGAGCCGATTGTCAGCATCGCGCCGATCAGCGGTTCCACCTCGGTTGCCTGGACGTAGCCTTTGGCGACCAGCGCGGTGCCAGCGACGGTCAGAACTTGGCGGATCAGCGCAAGAATTGCAGGTTTCAGCATGATACTTTCCTTTTCAGATTTCATTGGTGGTGGTGAGGAATTCGCCCGGCTTCATGGTCGGCAGGCGTTGCAGTCGGGGTGGGTAGGTGAGGGGCCAGCGCGCGCCGAGCAGGCGCGACTTGGCGACGCGTGCGACGGTGACCGCGTCGGACTGGTTGCCGCCCAGAACGAAGAAATGCGTATCGTCCTGGCCAATGGCGAAGCCAACGTGGCCGCCCGACCCACGCTCAAAGATCAGCACCGCGCCGGTGACTGGCTTGGTATCGCTGCCGAAAAGCAGCCAGTTGCGCGCCCAGTAAGGATTGGTGCCAAGTGCCGCGAGCAAGGGCTCGTCGGGCAGTCCCATTCGGATGCAGGTTTCGACGAAATCTCCGCACCACGGCGTTTTGGAGGGATCGCCAATGGAGCGGCCATCGCGTTTCAGCCAATCCATCAGCCAGGTCCGGTCGCGGGCTTCATTTCGGCCGAGGGCCGTCTTGGCTTCGGTGATCCAGGGCAAGGGCCCGGGCGGTGCCAGTGACGCTGGCCGACCATTGGCGGCGACCAGTTGCTTTAGCGCGCGGACGGTTCGCACGCCACATTGGCCATCGATGGCACCGGGCGTGTGGCCGAGTTTGTCCAATCCGCTCTGGATCAGGCGGATGGCTTCAGTTGGGTCTGTGTTCATGGGGTGGCTCCTTTCGCCCGACTACGGGCATGAAAAAACCCGCCACGGGGCGGGTTACGGGTGGTTCGGTTCAATTTCGGGCAGGTCAGTGGGCTGAGCGCAGGAACTCCTCAATGTCGTCCAGCTTCTTGAGGATGCGGTCCTGCGCGGCCGCAAGCGAAGCATAGGAGGCGGCACTCGCTGCGGTCTGTGCATCCAGACGGGCTTTCATCACTTCGATTGCGGCCCGGTGTTCCATGTGTTTCAGATCCTGACCGTTGATTTTGCGATCCAGATGCCAGATTGCGGCCAGGAGCGGGGCCACTGCCCATTTCAGAGCAAAGTCAATGAAGTCCAGCATCGGGAAGTCCTTTCATGTCGCGGTTCGGTGGTCGGTCTCGTGCGCGGTTAGGCCAGGGCGAACCCTGGTTCGGCCTGGCCACGGGTGCCGCGGTATCAGGGGGCGATGTAGTAGGTGGCGGTCAATCGCCAAATCACACTGGTGACGGCGCCCGCGACGATGGTGGTGGCGGTGTTCTGGGCTGATGCCATCAGGGCACGGGCGGGCTCGAAGATCTTCTCATAGATGCCACCGGCCGCCCCGGCGTCGACCGGAATGGAGAAGGCCAACGCGCCGGGCAGGTTGGTAGTGGTGATCACCGTGGGCGTGGCCCCGGCGGTCAGGGCTGCTGCCGCGTGGCGTTCAAGATGCAGGCCGGTAATATAGTGCCGCAGACCGGCACCGGCAGCCGCAAGGGTCAAGGTCACGGCCGCGCCAGACACGCCGGTATTGGTGACGGTCTGGGACGAGACTTCGCCTAAAAGGCGGTCGTCCAACAAACCAGTCGCCGCCAGGAACACCGCCGTCGCTGCGCCCGACGTGTAGGCTGTCGCGCGGGCGCGAACCTTGGCAAACCCGGCGCAGGTGGCGACCCAGACACCGGCGGCGGTGCCCGCAATCGAGGCGGCATAGGAACCGCCAGTAACCGGGCGGACCGGCAGCAGGGTCCAATTCACCCCGTCAACCGAACCGGCAACTTCGACGGTCAAGCTAAAGGTGCCGCGCATATCGAGCGAGACCGTCGAGGCGCCGTCGGCGTTGATCACGATTTCGGCGTTCAGCGCGCCGAGGGTTCCGGAGCCCACGATGTTTTCGCGGGGATGCAGCGTGCCGGTGGAAAGGTCGCGAGAGAGTTTTGCCATCAGAGGGCACTCCAATTGATGTTGATTGAGCCAGAGGTCGGGGTGTCGAAGGTCGCGCCGACGGTGATTTGATCGGTGCCCGCAGCACCCCAAAGGGTGACAAGATCGAGAAGTTCGGGGGAATTTTCGTCGGAATCCAGCGCCGCGCCCAGAACGACGAGGATCACGCTGCCGGAGGTGACACCGGGTGCCGAAATCACCGTTGACGCCTCAAAGGCGTTGTCGACCACGGCCAGGACGCCGGTGCCAGCCAATTGACCCACTACCCGATCTACGCCGCCCGAGCGCGCCATGGTTCGCAAGGTCGTCGAATTATACCAAAGCCAGCCCTCGGCGCGGCCAGTCGGGTCGGCCGCCAGCGGCCCCAGAATTTCTCCCTGCGGAAAAGTTGGGCGGCCCGTGGTCCGATCACACACCAGCGCCGGAAAGTAAGTGCTGCCGTCGGGGCTGACCTTGATCGTCCAGTCATCCGATCCGGCAAGGCCCATTTCGGCCCGCCCGGAAAAGCCACTTTGAAACAGCAGGCTGGCAGTGTCGCCCGCCGCATTCTTGTTTACCTTGATCTGGTGCCCGGCCCCGGCGTGGTTGAAGAGCGAGGCAGGCGCATTCAGCGACAGCCGGTTGGTGGCATCTGCTGTCGCACCGCCGAGGCCCAGATAGAGCGCCGATACATTAGCCGCAGCCATCGCGATGCTGGAAACGGTGGTGCCAAAGACCACCGAGGGCGAGTTGATCGTCAGGGAGCCCAGCGCGCCAGCCACGGCCGATCCGACGGCGATGTTGGTGGTCGATCCGGACGCCCCGGCCGTGCCGATGTTGACGGCCTTGGTATTGCCGGTTGTCGTGGCCCCGGTGGCGATGTTGGCGGTCGAGGCACCCGTCGATGTGCCGAAGCTGTTCGTCCCGGCGCTGAAGGTCTGGGCAGCAGAGAAGGTCTGCGCCAGGCCCAGCGCCGCCAGCGTCGCATTGGCGTTCGGCAAGGTATAGACTCGTGTGGTGCCGGTCGTGATCGACGCCAGATCAAATTGCGCCTGCTTGGTCACATCGCTGTTGTCTTGCAGAAAGAAGGTCGCGTCGTTGAAGGTCGAACTGCCGCCACCCGCCGACAGGACAACCCAGGCCGATCCATTCCACGAGTAGAACCCGGTGTCGGCCACCGAATAGGCGATCCAGCCCACCCGCGGGATCAGGCGCATCCAGGCGCCGTCGACCCAGAACGCGACGTTCAAATCCCAGCCAACCCAAGCCCCGGTGGCACCGGCGGCGACGATATAACGCGAGCCATCGGTCGGCGATCCGGGCGGCGTGGCAATGGTGCGCGATAGAACGGAAAGCTGCACCATCCCATCTAGGAGGCGGATGGCTTCGTTGTGCGTGACGTGCTTTTGCGCCTGGCTGCCCGCGATATAGGGCAGCACAAGGTTCGGGGTGTCGGTCATGATATGTGTGCCTCAGAAGAAAAGGGTCTTGGTGAAGGCTGGTCCGCGCCCAAGGCGGGCCGACTTTTGATAGATGCGCAGGGTCAGACTGGACCCCAGTGTCAGCAACGCCCCGAGGTCGGCGGTCTGCATGGCGGCAGTGTAAAGGACCGAAGGCGTGGCGGCAGTCAATGTCCGCAGCACCGTGACGCCCGACATGATTTCCACGTCATAGGCTTCCGAGGCCTCAGAGAGGGGCGGCTCGTCGCTGTCCCAGCTGTCAGCGATCAGGGCGCGGTCGCGCCGCACCCATTCGATTAGGAAATCGCCAGCGGCGCGGGCCCTGCGATAGGGGTTTAGGTAGAGATCGGGCGCAAAACATTGCAGCCCCTCGCCCGAAGGCGTGAAGACATTCGCCGAATACGACGGATCGGTGATGGTGCGGATCGCAGGCCCTGTCAGCCAGTTGTAGGCGAGCCCGACATCGGCATCGGCTGTGGGGATCGGGAACACCGCCGCATCCAGCGCCACCACCCGCGCCCCGGCCAGAATCGGATTGCCCATGCGGAATTCCGTGCCGCGCTGCCCGCGCAACAGCCGCGCCAGCTTGTAGCGGCCGGGCGAGAGAAGCGTGATCACCCCGGCCTGAAATATCTCCCAATGCCCGGCCGAGGACTCAATCGCAAAGGCATTGGCTCCGACCCAAAGCTGATCGTCGGTCACGCTGAAGAGCGATCCGCTGGCCAGGTCGATGATCGCCACATTGCCCAGATCGAACCGCCCCGTCGGCCCGGCATAGAAGTCGAAGGCCAGAACCCCGGTGATGGCGCGGCGGTTCAGCGACGACAGCAGGGCATAACCGTTGGTCGTCGGGCTGCGATAGAGCGCCAGATTCCCCGGCCAGGGCGAGGCGTCCGCCGCGATGAAAGGTTGATAGGCCGGTGTGGCGTCGGCCAGTTGCGGAAGGTTCATGAAGAACGTCGCGGGCGGACCAAAGGTGGTGGGCGAAGCCAACGAAGCGGCGCGGCTCGATCCCGGCGGCAGATCGTAGGCAAAACGGTCCTGCCGCACGCCTTCGATCCGTCGCGCCACCTCATCGGCAATCTGGCCCAGCCGGAATTCATAGGTCCGCCCGTCATGGACGAGGCCGATCACATCGGTCGGGTCCAAGCGCAGCAGCGATGGCGGCAGCGTGGCTGCGAAAGCCTCGATCCCGACCCAAGCCTCGAACAGCGCGCGACGGCACCGACGTTCGGCTTCCTCCGGCGGCACCGCCAAGGGGAAGCTTTCCGACGCGGTGCGGGCTGAATCCACCGTGATCCGTCGGGCTTCGACGCCCACGGAATCGTAATCCTCATCCGACCGCACCACCGCCCATTTCAGAGCCTGCGGCAGGTCGGTGGTCTGCGACCGGGTCATCTCAAATGGCTCGGCCTTGGCATCTTTGCCTGCCACCAGCTGGTCCGGCGTCAGGGTGATTGCCGCCGCTCGGCCACGCGCGACAAAACGGATATTGCCGTCCGCCTCGACCGCATCAAAGCCGAAATGCCGCGCCAGGACTGCAATCGAATTGCGCGGCGATTCCAGCGCTGCGATCACATAGCCTTCGACGGCGCCATGCAGCCCGGACACGTCGATGCGGTTTGCTGGAAAGCCCGCCCGGAGGCACAAAGTCCTGACCAGCGCCGCCAGCGACACGGCGCCGAGGCGCCCCGTCAACCAATGGCCCAGCGTCCAGTTCGCGGAATCTGCCCAGATGTCGGTCAGTTCTGGGAAGAACGGATAGGGCCGGGCATCCCAGGTCCATACCGCGCATTCATCCACGGCAACCATCGGCTGGCCATAGACTGAGGAGGTCGGGTTGTTGGCCGCATCGCTCCAGAAGGTCAGCGAGGCCTCGATATAGGCCCGTTGGATCGCGTCGTCGCGGTATCCCCGCGAGAAATAGGGCACGAAGCTTTCCGACGATTTCGGATCATAGAACACGTTCGGCTGGTTGGTGCCGCGGTCAATCGCAGGGCAACCGAGTTCGGTGAAGCGGATCGGCTTCGATTGCGGCACCCAGAGGCTCGCGGCACCGGGCGTCCCACCGGGGCGGTGGCTATGGGTGTTCAGCCACCACGATTTGAAATCCTTGACCCTGAAAACCCAGGGGCTGCCGAAGCCGTCGGAGATGGGCGTGCGCGTCTGGTTCGTCCGGTCCGTGCTGTTGGCGTAGAACCAGTCGTAGCCTTCGCCGCCCAAGATGTTGGATTTGAGATAGGGCAGGTCGTAAATCGAGGGCGCGATCAGGGCGTCGGCATGGGAGAACCCGTCGCGCCAATCCGACAGCGGGACATAATTGTCGATGCCCACGAAATCGACATTCGTGTTCGCCCAGAACTTGTCGAGGTGGAAATAAACGTCCCCGGTGCCGTCGGCAGGCTGGTGGCCGAAATACTCGGTCCAATCCGCGCCGTAGCTGATCTTGGTCCCGGCCCCGAGGATGGCCCGCACATCCGCCGCCAGGGTGATCAGTGCATCGACGGCTGAATAGGCGTTGCCTGCCGCCCGGATCGTCGTCAGCCCACGCAGTTCCGAGCCGATTAGGAACGCATCAACCCCGCCCGCAGCAGCGCAGAGCTTGGCATAATGCAGAACCATCCGCCGGTAGCCCCATTCTGTGCCGGGGCCGGTATAGGTGACCGTGGTGCCGCTGATGCTGAATTGCGCGGCGGTGGCCGAGCCAAAGAACGCGGCCACCTGGGCGGCGGCCGTCGCGGTCTTGTCCACGGTTCCGGTATATCCCGCCGCTGGCGAGCAGGTGATCCGGCCGCGCCACGGATAGACCGGCTGGCCGGTAGTGGCCGCTCCGTTGGAATAGGGGTTGGGCAAGGTGTTGCCCGCCGCGATATCCATCATCACGAAAGGATAGAAGGTGATCCGCTGGCCGCGCGCCCGAAGTTCTTGGATGGCCTCGACGATCGAGCCATCGGACGGCGTTCCGCCAAACGCAGGCTTGCCGCTGATCTGACTGACCAGTTGCGCGGCAGAGCGCACAACGCCGTCCACAGACCACGCGGGCGTCGAATTCAAGGTGGCAATCTCGACCTTGGGCCGAATTTCACAGGAGGCGCAGCGCAGATCCGATCCGAACCATGACACCACCAACGACACGGCTTCGACCCCCGGGGCCAGCGCCTCCATCCGGTCGAGCGACACCAAGAGATCGGCGCGGTCGGCGATGGCATTCACATTCTCGGTCGTCGTCACCGACCCGTTGGTGACCCGCACGACGGAGGTGGCATAGGCGAACTCGCCCGAAGCCGGGATTAGGGTCACGGCCTTGACCAGCCCCTCGGCGGTATCGGCATCGGCCAGCGGTGCGAAAATCTCAAAGGTCAGTTGCGGGAGGCGGTTGCCGAAGGATTCCAGCGCCAGGCCGTCGAAGACCACATAGGCGGTGCCGCGAAAGGCCGGGGCGTTGGCAGCACCGGACAGTGAAAGGATCAAAGGATCGACGCCCTGCGTTTCGCTGCCGAAATACTCCCGCATGGCCACGCCGGTCATGTCCATCGGCTTGCCGTCGGCCCAGATGCGGCCAATCCCTGTGATCGGCCCTTCGCAGAGGGCGACGGCGAACGATGCGGAATAGAGCGCCGTGGTCGTGGTGACGCCACCACCGCCACCCTTGCCGCCGCCCTGGGTTGTGGTGCGGAAGGTCTCAATGAAATCAGTGGCCCAGATGATGTTCCCGGCCAGCTTCATCCGGCCAAAGAGGCGCGGCACATTGGCCCCTTCGCTGGCCGAGGTCACCCGCAGGGATTCCAGCCGAGCCCCTTCAACCCGCTGATTGGGCGTCATCGATCCGACGATCCAGGCGTCGGCGACCGACCCCACCGCCGAACCGATCATGCCGCCGATGGCAGCACCCGACAGGCCAAGGATCGTTCCGCCAAAGCCCGCACCCAGCGCGGACCCGGCGGCACCGAGAACCAGAGCAACCATTATTCAGCCCCCGGAAAATCAAAGGCAAAGGCCAAGCGCCGCCGCCATGCCCGCGTCATTTCCTCCTCAATCACGCCGATCCCCTGAAACGCATGGATGAACGTGGCGGCACCAGTCAGAATGCCGACATGCTTGGCGATGGCACTCGGCATCATCCGAAACAGCACGACCGATCCTGCCCCAGCCTCACCCAGCGGGATCGGTTGCAGCCAGCCCGCGGCACCTTCGGCCAGCACCTCGGTGGCCAGCGTCTCGCCCCAGTCGCGCGAATAGGGCGGCACCGACAGAGGTTCAGGTCCGACCACCTCGCGCCAGATGCCGCGGGCCAGCCCCAGACAATCGACACCTGCGCCCTTGACGCTGGCCTGATCGTGATAGGGCGTCCCAAGCCATGACCGCGCGGCGGCCACGATCAGGGTGGGGTCGGCGTGGGTCATAGGACAGTCCCGTCATTGGCATTGGAATCCGAGGCATAGCGCAGCACGGTGTCCTGCCCCGGAATGGTCGGGTAGCCGCGAAAATTGGGCACGTTGCCGAATTTGACCGAACAGGTCGCAACCGCCTTGTCGCAGCCCGCTCGCGCGAAAAACGTGTCGCCAAAGCCGATGGGTTTCACCGGCAGGTCCATCAACACGAACACCGCCACACCGGCCGACAGGTTATGGACTGCCACCTCGGTGGTGCGCCCTACGTTCGGCCCAGTGGCCCAGGTGGCTTTCCCAAAACTGAACCAGCCAGAGGCAAAGCCGCCAAGACCCGAGGCTTGAAACGTTCGGCCATCGGTCAACGAGGTGACGGTGCCTGTGCCTTTGTAGGTCGAGAATTCCAGATCCACGCCGCAGCGGGTATCGCCCAGCGCAGCATCGCAATTTGACTGGAACGTCCGCCCGACGGTCTGGCCCAGAATATGGGCGAGGCTGCGCACCTCAGCCACGAAGGACACCCGGCCACGCCTGATCTCGCCAAGCGAACCGCGCCGCCGCAGCGACCTTTGAGATGGATCGGCCCAGTTGACCCGGAACACCTCGACGGCGGCATTGTCCCAACGCCCGTCCAGAATATCAGTCTCGGTGATCCGGCCGGATGTCAGCACGCCGTCGGCATCCTGCGCATCCACCGCCATATCGGACGAGGCCCGGATTTCCGACGCGACGAGGCCGGTTTCTGCCTCGAAAGTGGTGCCATCAAAGACCAGAGCCACGTCATGATCGGTGAACCCCATCACGATGCCGTCTGTGCGGGTGATCCGCCACGCCCAGGACATGGTGGTGGTGCCCTCGGTCAGATGGGCCTGGAACGGCGCGGAAAGGATGCTCACTTGCGGACCTCGATCAAAGGGATGGACTGGATTGACCCCAGCCGTTCGAATTTCAGGGCGACGTCGATCATGTCGGTGTCGAACCTTACCGGCACATCGAATTCGAACCCGGCGGTCAGAGTCCCGCCTGCCACTGGCGGTGAGGCAAAAGTCACGAGGCCGTTGGTGGTATCGACGGACCAACCCGACGCCGGGCCGGATACCGCAGGCGTTCGCAGGCTGACGCCGAACATGATCACCGATTGTGCGCTGACCGGGTTGCCCGTGCCCACAAGCGCCCCGGTGAAGCCAGCGCCGATGATCACATCCATCGACCAAGTCCAGTTTCCACCGCCCAGATCGGTCGCCACGACGTTCGACACAGTGCCTGCGGCGGAGTTGGTGATGGCGGGTGCAGCATAGGGGCCGGAAATAACAGAATCGAGGTTGCCTGGCTGGCAGCGCAGGTTCAGCCGTGCTTGTGTCCCGGTTCCGGCCTTGAACCAGCCCTGCACCCGGTATTTCGTACCAGCCACCACCGCGGCCGCCGCCAATTTCTGCCGCAGGCCAGATCCGGTCTGTCCGACCTCATAGGCGCTCAGGAAGCCCGCCAAGGTCGCCCCATTGGCGGCACCGGTCTGGCCTATGTTCGACCAGGTCGTCTGAACCGGATTGTTCCAATCGACCACCAGTTCCGCACCCTGCGGCACCGTTGATGTCACCAGAACTGTGCCGACGACCGGCTTGCCGATCAGCCGCGAATAGAGGCCGACGCCCGAGACATAGGTCTTAACCAGTTGAAAGACCGCCGTGACCCCATCGGTTGTGCCGAGCGGCTGATCCGTCCCGGCAATCACCGACAGCGGCGAGCAGCTTTTGTAGTCCGACCAGTCCTTGAACCGGAATCCGTAAAGCATCCCATTGCGGGCCTCGAAGAACGCCACCACCGCCGCCAGCGCATCAGCATTCCGCACCCCGTAAGCCACGTCATATTCGCGGCGCGAGTTCAGCCAGCTGGCGTTGCGTTCCTCGTCGCCATTGGCCAGTGCCACGATTTGGGTCTTGCGGCGCGGCCCGCCTCTGGCGCCTTGGCTCACGTTGACCGGGAACTGGATCTCGTGAAACGCCATCAGCTTCCCCTCCGGCCCATCGCCAGCACTCGCGCGGCATCGGCCGCCAGTTGCGACCGCGACCGGCGCACCGACTCCGCATCCTTGACGTTGAAGATCACCGTCGGCCCGTTTTGGCCGTAACCACGGGTTTCCTGCTGGTTCAGCACCCGCTCGCCGCGGCGCAGGATCGCCGGGATTTCGTCCGGGGCCAGCCCCGCGATGCCGCCGCCATGCATCCGCCGCGCGCCGTGAAACAGCGCAGCTGGAACGGCCCGACCACGCCCGCCGCCCGCCATGCCGCCCTCATGGTGGATCGCTGCCGCAACCAGCCCGCTGCCGCCTAGCGCGCCCGACAGGACGCCTGCCAATGGCCCGAAGATATATTTCTGCGCCGAGAGCTTGGCGAAATTGGCGATCATATCGACCACCAGCCCGCGGATATCTGTCTTGCCAGTCTTGACGAATTCGCCGACCGCGTCCGATCCGGCCTCAAAGGCCGACACCAGCGCATCACCGATGCCGCCCCCGAGGTCTTTGGTTTTTTTGACGAAGTCCTCCAACTTGGAGGTCATCGCGGACACGGCGGATTCGTTCTGGTGATAGGTGTCCTGAAGCGCCTTCAACTGGCGGATATAGGTGTCGTCGGTGACAAGGCCCGCCTTCTTGACCGCTTCCAGCTTGGCCAGTTCCGACGCGTACTTTTCGGCCTCGGTGCGGGTGGCGTCGAACATCCGCTGCGCTTCTTTCTCCAAATTATTGGTGGCCGAACTGGCGCCAGCCCCGCCGCGCGCCGCCGCCGGAATGGCAGGTGGCGTCCAAGGGATGGAATATTTCGGCGCAACCGACCGACCGCCGGTGCCCGCCATCAGGGTTTCCATTGTCGTGCGCTGGCCGCTTGACGTGGTGATCGGGGTCGAAGCGCCGGGCTTTGCCCCGGCGATCGCTGCCGCTGCTGCGGCGCCTGACCAAAGCTGATCGGTCAAGCCCTTGGCCCAATCGATCGCGAGTTTCAGCCACCCCTGAACCCCGGCCCCTTGAGCATTCAACTGGCGCAGCGCGTCTTCCGCCGCGATGACCGTCCCGGCGAATTCGGTCCCCTTCAGCTTGGACAATTCCAGATATTTCGTGAGGTCAGCGGTCGCGTCGGCCATATCGCCCAGCGAATTGGATGCCTTCGCCCGGTCTAGGGCTGCGATCATGGCGTCGGCCTGATCAACGGTGAGCCCGAACTTGTCCGCCAATTCTTGCGCCGTGTCGCGCAGGTCCAGCGCCGACAAGGCAGCACCTCGAAGGGGTGCCGCAGCTTTGATGTCGGCAATTTTGGTCATGATATCGCGAATACCTTCGAGCCCGCCTTCCAGGCTGGCGGTCGCTGCGCGCGCGTCGTTCATGGCCTTGTCGACAGAAAACTGGCGCTGATGTTCGATCAGGGTCAGGATTTTGGCATCGAGAACGCCATACTTCTCAATCAGTTGCTCGATGCCCTTGGTCGAATAGACCTCATTCAGCCGTTTCAGGTCGGCGACGTCCCTTGCCAGATTTCCGACTGCTGTCGACGCGCCTTCGGCGCTCTCCTTCGTGGACCAAAGATAGCCGATCAGGGGGACGAGGATCGCAGTCGCCGTCCCAAGGAGAACGCCCCATAGACCGAACCCCGAAAGTAACTGCGGCAACTGCTGCGCTAACGCGCGTGTGGCCGAAGTGCCCCCCGCGACCTGCACCGCGAAATCCTGCACCTGATAGCCCACGTTCTGAAACTGGGCGCGCATGGCTCCACTGGATCGGCTGATCTGCGCGCCAGAGCGCTCGGCGGCATCGCCCAGCTTCTTCAGGCCAGCCGCACCCTTGGCGCCAAGGTTTTCGAAGGTGGCCTCGACTTCCTGGCCACCTACAATGCCCAGCCGGACCGACACCCGCTTTTCGGCCATGTCAGGCGTCTCCCTCAATAGAATTGCCGTCGCCGTTCTTGGCGATCTGCTCATTCAGCGTTCGAACGATTGCTGCCTCGGTGCCTGCGAACATTTCGACCAGGGCGAACTTGTTCACGCCGAGGGCGTCGGCCATTTGCAGTGCTGCACCGAGGTCAAGGCCGAAGACCAGCCCTGCGCCCGTCACACGAAGCTGGCCGGTCATCCGTTTCAGCAGATCCCAAACGGCCTCGCCTTCGACCGTTTGCAGGCGGTTTACCTCGTAGGGGCAGTCGGCGCAGGGCTCGTCGCACTCGCCGCAATAACCAGCGCCCCCGCCGAAATGCCATTCCGCAAGGGCGCAGACCCGTTTCCCTCAGCGACCAGGATCAGCGCCGGGCCGCAGTATTTGGCGTTGAAGGCATCGTAGAGGGGCCAGATATCCATCAGCTGGTCGATGCGATCGGGGTTGGGATTGATCGGGTTTCCCTCAGCATCGCCGACTCCATCCCAGTCCTTGATGACGCGACGAGCGACGGCTTTGATCGTCGCCAACGTGGCCTCCTCGGGCCCGGCACCTGCCGTCACTATGGCGATCACAGCTGGATCGTTCCGCGCGGCGGCAAACACTGCCGAGGTCAGGGGCGCGCAGGTCAATTCGACACCGCCGCCCAGGTCGATCACCCGGTCCTGCGCGGTTGGGTTCAATCTGATCATCGCTCAATACCCCGCCACGGAATTGGTGAGCACCGCCGTCGTCATTCGCGCCGGTGATGTCGCCAGCGCCGCCTGCCAGTCGAATGTGGCATCCACCCCGCTCGGCCCCTGAATCTCAGCGCGGGGACGTGGCAGATAGACGGCGTGGGCGGTGAAATCGAACCGCGCACTTGGGCTGATCACATGGCTGAACAGCAAGACGCAGGGTGTTCCGGCGATCGCTTGGTTGAACAGGGTCAGATCGGCGAAGCGCGCCACCAGCTGCCCCTTGCAGGCGGCGATCGACGGATCAGCGCTTTCGATCTTGCCGTCGCCCCGGATGCTGTCGATCTTTTCCAGATTGTTCATATAGGTGACGCGGGCTTGCGTGACGTTTGCCATCTGCACCCCGTCCTTCAGGATCACGCCGTTGAACTGCCCGAACCGGATATAGTTCTGCGCGGCCAGCGTGCCTGCCGCCGTGGTGGCCGCGATGTTCTCGCTTTGCCCGATCAGTTTGATCGTGCCTTGCAGATAGCCCTTCCGCTTCAATTCCCAGGACAATTGATCCACGACAAACCCCGGATACATCGCAAACCGCGGCACCTCTGGCATCTGGGTTTCCAGCGACAGGCTGGGCAGGGTCCAACTGCCACTGACAAAGGTGTGGGTGTTGGCGCCGCCGGTCATCGTGGCCCCCGAAACCACGCCGTTGGAGGCGGGCGCAATGGAGGTGGCAAGGGTGAAAGTGTTGCCCGCCAGGCCCAGCGTTTTGTAGGTCACAGCCAGCGTCGTGGCGGTGCCGACATAGCTGGAAAGCAGCACCCCGGCGATCACACTTGCGTTCAACACCACCGCCAGCGCCGTGAGCGTGGCTGCCAGGCTGGCCCCTATATTGCATTGGTTGCCCGTGGCGCCCGAAGCAACGAAAGTGAAGGCCGTGCCATTGATCGTGACCGTGCTGCTGACGGCAGGCTGCGCCGAAAAGGTGATCAGCCCGGTCGCGGCGACAGCCGGAGCTGTGGTCGGCGCCCCGAAACAGGCTTTTAGCCAAAAGCCGAGGTTTTCGACATCCAGCGGAATCACTACATCGCCATCGGCGTCAAAAGCATCGCGGGCCGGGGTGATCGGATCGCGGCCGAAGCCTAGCACTTCGTTGTCCAACAGCGGCTGTTCGCCGCCCAGCGTCGTGGAAATGAAGGGCATCTTGGTGAAGCCGGACACCGGCGGGGTGCCATAGGTGGATTCGAACGCCAGCGCCAATTGGGCTCTGGCGCCTTGTGCGCGGGCCATGAAGTGTCCTCTCTCAGATCGGGTTTGTGGTCGAATAGGTCAGGGTGATCGTGACGGCGGCGCCCTTCATCGGCTCGCCGCCTTCCGTGATGATCTCTGTCGGATCAGGCGCCGCCCCTTCCAGCCAGTCGCAGAGGCCGCCGAGGGTCCGGTTTGCGGCCAGCCGCACGCCGATGGCCACGCAGATCGCATCAAACTGCGCATCCTGCGTCGCCTCGCCCTGGACGATCACTTCGACCACCGCCTCGTGGTCATAGTGATAAGTAAGCGGCGACAAGCTGACCTCCGGCTCGCCGGGAGTGCCATCGCGCAGGATCACCAGTCCTGCAGTCGGGATACGCGTCGGCAGGGATGCGTTGCGGGCCACGGTCGCCCCGCCAACCCCGGCCAACTGGATGAACAGCGCCGCCAGAACGTCTTCGCGTTTGCTCATTTTGTGCCCCCATCGTCGCGCCATTGGCTCAAGATCAGACCCGCCAGCGCGCCTTGTGCCGCATCGGCCGCTGCCAAGAGCGACAGCTTCTTGGGCAGCTTGACCTGCGGCACCAACACAAAGATTGGGATCGACAGGTTCTTGCGGCCGCGCTTCTTGCGCATCCCAAAGGCCGGGGCGCGACCGCCTGGGATGACGCCTTGGTCAATCAGCAACGGATGGCGACCCTTGCGATAGACGAACACAAGCCGCCGCCCTGTGCGCTGTTCCCAGCCACCGGGCGTGATCCGCTTACCACCGACACCTTTGGCCCCGGCGGCGGGCAGCGGAATAGCCAGATAGAAGCCGGAGGATGACCGGATCAACACCCCGCGCTCGAAGGCATCGATGATCACCGGCGCCTTCGACCAGACCAGTGCGGCCGCATGAAGCGAGGTCGTCTGCGACGGATAGACGCTTTTGCGGACTGTCCGCGCGAGTTTGCCGCCGAGGCCAGCACTGGCAACTTGATTGCGCCAATTGCCTTGCAACTGCGCCCCTGCAATGCCCACCGCGCGCGTCACTGCGGCCTTCCCCTCTTTGATCGACGAGCCATAGATCGCGCGGATATCGCCCTCGACAGAAAAGGTCAGCTTCACAGTTCACGCGCCTCTGCGGTCCAGACAAGCCGGGTTGCGTCGCGAACTGGGGCCCCGAGGATGCGGTAGAGGCTGCCGTCGATTTCCAATGTGTCGCCGGGGGTTAGGCTTGGCGCATCGGCAATCTGAAGCGATATCAGCACGCTGTCCGAAACGATCCGGGTCTCCCCGAAATTGCCCGTGTGGTCCTCGGCCGAGAGGACGACCCGGCAGGGAAAGCCGGAGCCGGTCCCGCCAGGACGGTAAAGCGCATCGGCCGCGAGGTTGCGATCGCGGAAACTCGCGGCGACGGCGGTTGCAAAGGCGGGCATGTTCACGTCACCGAGGCGCCGTTGAGGCGAACCCGGCCGAGGACCTCGCCTGCACCGGCGCCGGTGATTTTCACGGCCGCACCGATGCGCTTCAGCGCACCCGCGACGTTCGTGCAGGCGGTGCCGTTCCAATAGACCGCATCGCCCAGCGCCCAGGCCTGGGTGCCAAGTTTCGGCAGATCGATCACGCCTTCGACGAGAAAGGGGCCATCCTCGCCTGAGGCCAGATCCTTTTGCGCCACGCCGAAGAGGCTGCCGAACAACACGCCCGAGCCGGAGGTGACCGCTGCGGGGGCGGTCAAGGTGCAGATGTCGCCCGCATAGACGAAGTTCTTCATTGGGGGTGCTCCAAATTCAAAAGGGTGGACGTTCGGCGCCGGGTGCCGCGCCGATTGGGTAAGTTGTTGAGCAGTTGGAGGGGGTTAGACGCCGACGTTCTGGAAGAGGCCGCGCCAGTCGATGGCCTTGTAGGCAAAGTCGTGCCGTGCCTTGATTTCGATGCCGTCGACCTCAAAGCCGTTGCGGGTCTCGGAATAGACGCCGTTGTTGCCTTCGAGATAGCCGAATTCCACCGTGTCGATCCGAGACGGATCGGCCGAGAGGAACCATGGTTTGGCACCGGCAGCAGGCAGCAAGCGCGCCTCCTCGATGATCTCAAGCCGGTTGGCAAAGGCATTCACACCGGCGACGGCCGCTGGCGTGGTCTGGGTGATGTTTTTGCGGGCCTCGACTGCCCGGGTGCCCGGCGGGACGATGATGTAGCGCGGTTGGATCGAGATCAGACGGCCCTCAAGGCCCTTCTGCTTGGCATAGAGTTCGTAGGCTTCGGTCAGCGAGGTTTCCGAAATCGCGCCCGCCGTGCCGAGGTTGCCGTGGGTGGCATGGAACAGTGCCAGCGTGTCGTTCATCACCGGGTTGCCGGTGAGGATCGAATAGACCAGATCGGATTCCAAGTCGGCGGCCGCCGCGCCAAAGGCGGTCGGGATGCGTGTGAAGGCGTTCAGATCGTCATTGATCAGGGTCTGGCGCGTGATGCCGATGATCCGGCCATAGGTCGAAAGGGCATAAACCTCCTTGCCTTCACCAACGGTCCCATAGGTGAATTCGCCGGATTCAGGCACCTTGACCAGATCGGGCGCGCCGCCCAGCTGGGTGCGCTGGACCTGTTTGAAGTCGGGCAAGGTCACTTGCCGGGCCCAGGCAATGAAGGTGCGGGGGGTGGATTCGTAACCCTGCCGCAGGGTCTTGCTGGCGATGTTGGCGAGGATCGAGGGGAAATCCGACGTCGAGTGATAACCGACCCCGGCCCGGCTCATCAGCGCCTCGCCGGACAGTTCCATTTTCGACATGCCGCGGGTGTTGATCCCCCTGCGCTCCAGGGCAAAACGGGCCATTTCCATCAGCGTCATGCCGCGGAATTCGCGGCCATTTGGACCGACCGCGTGCTGCGCCGGGGCATGTCGGTGCATCAGGGCCTCGGTGACGGCATCACGAAAACCGAGATCGGTGCTGGACGGACCACCAGCCTGGGCGGGCACAGTCTCGCCGCCGCGGGTGGTCGGGTTCTGAGCGGCCAACCGATCAAGGATGGCTCCCCGGGCGGCATCGAGGGTGACGCCACGGGCGATCAGATCACTGCTGAAATCGGCGGGCAGGCCATGGCGCTGGGAAAGGGTCAGGATATCGGCGGTCCGGCGACGTTCTTCGATGCGGACGGCTTCGATCTGATCACCGCTGGGATTGGCGTGCGGGGGTGCCGTCGGCTCAACGGGGGACGGGGTGGGCAGAGTTTCGGGGTCCATGAAAATTCCTTTCGGGTTTGACGCCGGTGCGGCGGGGGGATTGGTGTCGCGGCGGAGCAGGACGCATGGAGTGACGATGCCGGGGGAGGCAGAACGGATCATCGCCCCGGCATCGGCAGGCATGGCGACGGCGGAAACTTCCATCGGTTCCCAATCGATGGCCCGCCAAAGTTCGCGCTGGCCCTCGATCTTGGTGATCTCATAACGATGGACTCGGTAGCCGACCGAGACGAAGCGGACCGACTTTTCGAGGATGCGTTGCACCAGATCGGCCACGTCGGCCGCCGCGGTCAGCTGAATGGTGGCCGTGCCCTCGCCGCCTTCGATCCGGGCCGAGCCGGGCACGACTGAGCCCAGAACCGATCCCAGTGACCAGCCGTTGTGGCTATCCAGAAAGGGCGCACCGTCATTCATCCGTCCCATGCGAACTGCATTCGGTGAGACGACGAGTTCTTCGTCATATTCGACCACATCGGACCAGCCCTCCCAGCGTTGCCGCTGGACGGTGGCGCCGGTAGTCCAGACGATTTCGATGGTGCGGGTTTGTTGATTGACGCTTTCGGCGCGAACGGAGGCCGCCCGCCCGATCAGGGGCAGGGTAAGGATTTCGGGGTCCATCGGGGTCACTCCTGTTGCGGCGGCGGGGTTGCCTGGCCCGGATCGGCTGGCTGGACGTTGCCGCCCTTGCTGACTTTGCGCGGATCGGAATCGAAAATCAGGCCCAGCGCGTCGGTCTCGGCGGCATGGGCCGCCCAATCGTCGATCACAGCGCGGGGATCATAGCCGCGCTTGGCGATCATTTGCTGCGGCGAGGCGAACCCCGCCCGAGTTTCCAGAAGATCG
The DNA here is from genome assembly GCF_056403335.1 of Rhodobacter sp. P2_H5. Lineage (NCBI taxonomy): Bacteria > Pseudomonadati > Pseudomonadota > Alphaproteobacteria > Rhodobacterales > Rhodobacter > Rhodobacter sp. P2_H5. Next base: position 21,264 of record NZ_JBFUFS010000012.1, read on the forward strand.
GCCTGCACGTCCTGCAAGGGGTTGATCATCTCAAAGCGCGGCGGGGCCCATTCGGCGGGAACGAGTGCATCTACGGGGATCTGGCCCGCAAGCTGGCAGGCCTCGATGAACCAGCCCCAGACCGGATCGCAGAACATCGGGATGACTGTCTGCCATTGCAGCTGTTCGACCATCCGGCGGAATTCGTTCAATCCGACCCGGCTGGACGAAAAGTTGTTCTGGCTCAGATCGCCGGTCATCAGGGCATAGGGCACTCGGAATCCGGCCGCGATCATCTGCATCTGCACCCGGTTCCATTCGGCAATCCCGGCGGTGGAGGCGGGCTGGTTGAACTTGATGTCCTTGCCGCCCCGGGCATAGGCGATCAGGCCGGGCTCAAACTGTTCGACCTGATTGCCTGCGCCGTCTTGGACGATTGGCGCCACGGAATTCTGGGTCTCGTCATCGCCAAAGACGATACCGACAAGGCAGGCCTCGGTCTTCTTGCGCACCAGTTCGGCCTGCTGCCAGTCGCCCAGATCGCGCAGCGCGAGCATCGCGGGTGCTGACCATGGCACACCCCGGTTCTGCACCCGCTGGCGTTCGAACATGTGCAGGACTTGGCCCGCTCCGATCCTTTCAGATTGAAACCGCGCCCTAAACACCATCCGATTGCCGCCGGGATGCTCGGGGAACATCCAATATCCAGACCGGCGGCCGGAGGCGTCGTATTCGATGCCCTGGTCGATATAGCCGTTCGCTGCCACGACCTGCACCCGGGCGGCATCCAAATGGTCAATCTCGCGCAGTTGCAGTTTGAGGGGCACTGCTGCCGAACGGTCGGTGATCTTCAGGCCAAGGATATCCCCGGCCTCGATCATCTCGCGGACAGCGAGGTTTTGCAGGCCGTAGAAATCGGTCAGGCCATAGAAATCGCAGGACCGAGAAAACGCACTCCAAAGCTTGTCGATCTTTCGGTTCAGCGTCCGATTGCCCGAGGCGGCGCGGGGCCGAATGCCAGGACCCACGATATTGTTGACCAGCACCTGCACCGCTTGGGCTGCGAGGGCGTTGTTGCGCACGAGATCGCGCGATCGCGACCTGAGCGGGCCGGAGGCAGCGGCGATTTCGGCGTCGGCCGAGGAATTGACCGAGGTCCAGTTGGATGTCGCCCGGCCATTACTGCCGCCTTCATAGCCCCGCCGCAGATTAGCGATCGCCACTCGGGCCGCATAACGGCGGGCGGCGGTCGAGGGCGACACGATTGCCACCGCGCTGTCCATGAAGCCCCATGGCACGCCCGGCGCGGGTTGGCTTGCGCGCTCAACCATCATCCCCTCCGAAACGTCGCAAATCGCCCGACCGGCGTGGGTTGGCCAGCAACCGCCGCCGTCAGATCGGCTTCGACAATTCGGATGCGGCGCAAGAGATCATCGCCGCTCGGATAGCTTACCTCGCGCCCATCGGGCAGGCGCACGCGCAGCGTGCCGGTGGCGTAAGCCTCTTTCAGCGCGTCAAGATCAGCTTGCGTCCATGCCATTCTAGAACCACTTTCCGCGCCTTGGGCCCATCCATCCGGACGGCTTTGGCGCTTGTTGCGTTGTGCGCGGCAGGGGCGCGTTAGGGCGCCCTGCCACTTCCACTTCTTCCCGGCCCGGCTTTGGGGCCGGATCGAGTTGCAATTCCATCTGTTCCCAGCGCGGCTCGTCCCAGCGATCGAGGCCCATCAGCCAGGCGGCGGCCCGGGCATAAACCCGGTTGTCGAGGGCCTCGTTCCGATCCCGGATCTTCTGCCATTCCAGCTTTGGAAAGCCGTGCCGGGTCTTGATCGTCACCAGCTGCTCGGCCGTCAGCTGGCGCACCCATTCCGAAGTGATCCCGCGAGGGATGTGGACGAATCCGGACGGCCAGGCACCGCCTGCTGCCACCTCTTCGTCGGTCGGGGGCGCAAGGCGCAGGTAACGATAGGTTTCGGATTTGAAGACCGACACCGCGACTTTCCAAAGCTGCACGCCGCGACGGATTTTATGGCCGCGCTCGGTCACCTCGACAAAGGTCGGCCCGTCCACCGGGCTGGACCGGTCAAATCCACCGACGCCCTTGACCGCGATCACTTGGCCCCGACCTTGCGCCCGTACCCAAGAATACACCGCGTCGGTTGTGACACCGTCGCCGGTGTCGATGGCAAGACGCGCCAGGCCCATCCGCTGGCCGCCTGCATGTGGCCAAGTTTGGCTCAGGATCGCCGTCACCTGATCCCAGGTTGCAGGATTGGCGATTTCACCTTCGACGACGATATGATCGACGAGCCACGACCGCAGATTGCGACCCCAGCCCCAGACATCGACCTCGATCCGGCCTTCACGTTGGACGTCCGCCCCGGCGGTCAGCACCAGAACGCCGTCCGGGACCTGTCCCAGCTGCCAAGGCTCGCGCCGTTCATACACCCGCTGCCAGTCGGGGGCCTCGCCGCGCTCCTGCCAAGTCTCCCCCAGAACCGTGTTCTTCAGGGTCTTCAGGGCGGCGTCATTGCCCTGGGCGGCTTCCCAGCCCCTCGCGATTTCCTCCCAAGACAACCAGCCCAACGGCGAATAGAGCCCGGATATATGGAAGCCCACGATGCCCGCCGCTTTCGCCGCGGCCACTTGCTCGGGGGACGCTATCGGCATCCAGTCGGCACCATTGGCCTCCGCCATCATCCAAGGCTTGTGGCGTTCCTCGATCGCTTCCTCGCAGGCCTCGCAGACATAGTGGGTGCGATCGGGCAGGCCTTTCGGCCAGTGCAGCCGTTCGAATTTCAGCCATTGCAGGACTCCGCAATGCGGGCAGGGGACGTGATAACGCTGCTGGTCGGACGCCTCATATTCCCGTTCGATCCGACTCACTCCTTTGATCGTGGGGGTGGAGGCGAGGAACAGCTTTGAGCGATGCCCGAAGCTGATAGTCCGTGCTTCGGCCAAGGCAATCGGATCACCCTCGCCGTCGACATCACCCGGATAGGCATCAACCTCGTCCAGAAAGACCCAGCGCGCGGGCATCGACCGCAGGCCGACCGCGGAGTTGGCGCCGGTCAAGATCAACTGGCCGCCCGGAAAGCGCTTGCCCAGAACTGTGTTCCCGGCATCCCGCGACCGCGACGGCAAGACCAGCGCGCGCAGATCCGGGCTTTCCTCGATCAGCGGGTCGATCCGTTGCTGCGACAGACGCTTGGCCAGATCGACCGTGGGCTGCACCGCCAGAAACGGCCCCGGTGCGCGGTGCATGCAGAACCCGATCCAGTTGTTGCCCGCCTCAGTGGCGCCGACCTGCGCCGCCTTCATGAACACGACGCGCTGCGCCGGGTTGCGCGGCGACAGGGCGTCCATCACGGCTTTCATGTAGGGCGTCCGCGCCGTGCGGTAGGGCCCCGCCTCCGACGCCGCTCGCGACGACAAGACGCGGTGGCGGTCGGCCCATTGCGAGACGGTCAGCGAAGGATCGGGGGCGAGCCCTGCCATCCAGGCGCGTCGGACTTCCTCGGCGCCGTCGAAGGTTTCAACGGAGCTCAATCTTGACCTCCGCCATATCCGTCAGGTGTGCACGCAGATACATGTCCAGAACCTGCTCCATCCGATGGGCATCGACGCCCAGTTCCGCCGCCATGTTTGCCGCCACCCGCGGCGGCCAGTTCAGCCAGGCATCGCGCTCGCGCCGGGCCAGATCGAAAACCATCGCCGTCGCCCGGGCCCGATCGATGACCTCGGCCTTCATCTTTTCGAGCCGGACTTTGGCGGTCTGGGCTTTCAGAACTTCGTTGGCCATCCGGGCGCGCAGGAACGATACCTCGCCGCCGGTCGCCTCGCCTGGGGCCGGGTCGGTTCCGGCATCGCGCAAGGTGTCGGCGACCGCTTTCAGCGCCGCTTGCGGCACCGGCCTGGTGGCCGCCGCCGCCCTGGTCGTTCCGGCCGCCGTCTCAAGGGCCATCAGGCGGGCCTGTTGGCCACGTTGTTTTGCCGGATCGGTCTGGGCGCCCCATTCGGAATCCGCCCGGGCGGGGTCAATTGTACCGTCGGGCAGCGTCGTGATGCGCCCTGTGGCAATGGCTTTGCGCACCGCCGCCTCGGAGACGCCGCGCTGCGCGGCATAGCTTCGCCGGGACACTCCCATTCTGACCGAAACCTCATTTATTCAGTGACTTAGGAGTTGCTCTCTTTTGGTCTCGTGCGCTGTCTGCACCCATCGCAACGCAATGGAGACCACCATGAAACCCCTGACGACCCACGAAGAATTCTGCTTGAAGAACGCCGCCCACTTTGTCGCGGCCCGCGGCCGGACGCCCTCAACCCGCACCCGCCAGCAATTCGCCACGCTGCCCGAGGCACAAGCCTTCGGGGCCAGCATCGGCGACGGCCGCACCATGATCTACGCGGTAACCTCCCTCGGCCATTCCGCCCACATCATCAACGCCTAAAGGACAAAGACCATGAAAACCAAATCCCTCACCGCCGCCCAAATCGACACGCTTGCTCAGCACCTTTCCGAAGCGCCGATCGCGCCCAGCGCCAGCGCCAAGAAGGCGGGTGACAATCTGGCGCAACTCTTGGTCGCCGGGATCGGCGAGGAGCGCGCCGCCCTCACCTTCACCTCGATCATGTCGGCCGACACCTTTGAGCAGGCCGAGGCCCGGCTGATCTTGGTTCTGAAATACGGCAACAACGAACCGTCCACCGAGACAACCCCGGCGATCGCCGAAGAACCGGCGGCAGCTATTGCCCCGGTGATCGGCAAGCGCCAAGCCATCCTCGATCAGGCGCAGACCGGCGCCTTGCCGCAGCCGCCGGATTTCTCCAAACCCACCCACGCCCGGTTCCGCACCAAGCTGGCGCAGATCGTGGCTTTGGCCGAAGCGGGCGACATCGCCGGTTTGCAGGCCTTCGAGATCAACCCGGTCTCATCCAGCCCGAAAGCCATGGCGCGCTACCGCGACCTCTGCGTCCTCGCCATCACCGCCCGCGCGCCGGTGGTGGCATGAAGATCACCCGCGAATTCTGCCCCGGCGACCGCTATGCCTACGATTTCGGCCTTTGCAGCTACGAGAACGGCTGGGCGCAGGTCGATACGGCGCAAGATGCGTCATACTTCGGGACTTGGGCCAACCCAACCCGACTGGTGATCTTCAGCTATTGTGAGGGCGACACGACCTTGAAGGAGGCCGCGTCACCCGAGGAGTTCGCCGCCGAACTGCGGGAGATAGATGAGTGGAACCGGGCGCATGGTTACGGCCCGGCCCGGATCGATCCGGGGTTTGCTCCGGAGATGAAAGCGGCGTTTGAGGGTCTTGGGCTGGCGGATGTCCTGCACTAGCGGAACTAAAGAAGGCGAAAGCTCTAGAGTACTCGTCAAGTGCCGTCGACGGCCACGGCTGGGCCACCGCGATTCAGCGCAATTTCTTCGATGGACACTGGCGAAAGCTTGTCTGAGGCCTTTGCATGTGCCCATCGATGGCAAGTTGGACACAGCACTGCGAAGTCGTCAACTCGACTTTGCCTGTCACCGGCTGCAAGTGGCCGAAGATGATGAGCGTCAAACATGCCGTTGGCCGCGTCGGCGAAGCCGCAAGCCTCGCATACGATGACACCGCTATTCCGTGATCGGTTCAAGTCTTTGACTTCACGCGCCAGCTTCGGATCACGCTCGGCCTCCTGCGAAAGTTTCCAAATTCGCTTTCCTTCGGCAGATGAGCTGTCGAGTTTCGGATACATAGTTCCAAACATCATCACTCTTCCCGGGTCTTTGAATCCCGGAGGCAAAGCAATTTCCCAGCGTCGTTCAACTTCCCAATCTTTGAGTGCTTCCCATAGCTCGTCTATTTGTCCTTCGGGCCGGATCACGGAATCGAACGCATTCGTCAAAATCCTGCGGTCTGCGAAACCCAAGTCTTCAACCAGCCTAGGATGGCCCTTGATCGTGTATATTTCCGAGACGATGATAGCGACTGGCCATTGGGCGAGCCGCTTGCGCAGCCCATCGTCTTGAACAAATGCGGTCGTTTCGCCGTAAACACCAGTTCCACGAACTATCTCAAGAACGCGTCCTCGAAGGCCTTCTGGAACCTGATCGCCGCCGCCTATTGTGATGAAGTAAGGTCGCTCAATCGCCTTTTCAGCCGTGATCCGTGCCTGCGAAAAGTGTGCTTTGTCCTTTACCGCGGGATCACCTCTCGAACCAAAGCACATTACAGGTTCACGCGATGTTCCCCAAACTGCCTTTACGCCCATGAGGTCACTGGACGTCGCAACTACGTCTTGGAGAACTATCGGCACTATTGGCTCCGCAAAAGAGAACTCTGTCTGAGTCTGAGTCTATAACCTATTGATGGCAGGAGAAAACCGCCCTCTCTTCGTTCTTCCCGTCGATAGCCATGTTCGCTTCTTGGYCGTTTGAAAATACCTAGCCATTGAAAGCGATGGCACTTTGTTGCCAAATTTCATGCCCTTGGTAGTGGTGCCACGTTCCAAAACAACACCTGTCCTGGCCCACGCATCGCCGCACAGAAATCCCAAGCCTTTGCGTCATAATGCGGGTCCGCCGGGAAGGGCGCGCCCATGATAGCCACCTGCCCGAAGGCCCGGGGATAGACATGGATGCGGGCGCCAGCGACATCCTTTGGCGCAAGTTCCCGCCCGATCTGCACGACGTGGCGCCTTGCATTCGGCCAGGCCAGCGCTAACCCGCGCGCCAAAACGCCCGACCCTGCTGCGCACCATACCTCGTCCGGTTCAAGGCCGGTCTCTTGCGCGGCGGCCGCGATTGTCTCGATGCCACCCGGGATGTCTGCCCCGAATGGGATCAGCGAAGCCCCGCTGTTTCGGCAATATTCGCGGGCCCGGCTTTGAACCACGGTCAGATATCCCGGCAACACGGGCACCACCTTGGCGCCGAGGCGGGCGGCTTCCAACGTCCGGGCGTGTGGCTTGGCGCGCTGAGCCACGAAAATCGTCGCCTTCTTGCCCAAGGCTTTGGCGATATGCGCCAGAGCGGTCTGGGCGCCGCCCTCGGGCGGGCTGGCATAGACGGCCTCTTGCACGCCATCGAACACCTTACCGATGAACCGGGCCTTGGTCCCGCCGGGGTGCAAGTCATCGCGGACCACCCAGATCCCCGAATGGGTTTGTACAATGGGCGCGGTCATTCCTGGGGTGCCTCGTCGGTGGCGCCATCGGCCTCGTCAATCTCGCCAAACTCCACCTGCCCAATCGCCTCCGTGGCCCGCTTGGGGTCTCCCTTGCAGAACACCAGCACATTCTGATGAGTGCGGCCGAGCTTGCGCGAGGCTTCAAACTGGCGCCCAGCACGGATCGGCAGCGACCCGACGGCGGTGACGAGGATCGCATCGTTGTAGAACCGGGCGCCTGCGGCTTCGAATGCCTCGACCGTTTTGCCGGGCAAATTCACGAAGAAACCGCCCGCGTCACGCACATCGCCGATCACCCAAACAGCGAAGCGATCGTTGCGGAGACGCGAGACCGCCCCGGCGATGATCTGGGCGTAAGCGTCGAAGAAAGCATCTTTGCCCAGCGTGGAAAGGTCGGCCGGATCGTCGGAATAGACCTCAAGGTTCCAATAGGGCGGGCAGCTAAAGATCAGGTCGGCATCAACAGATTTCGCCAGAGTGGCGATATCGCGGCTGTCTCCGGTGATCCACTGCGGGGTTGGGCCTGCGCCCAGCGCGGCCTGGGCCCGATTGGCAGCGACCTGTTCGGCGCGGAGTTCGACGCCAACGTAGAACCGGCCCAATTGCGAGGCGACGATGCCGCGAACCGATCCGCCTGCGAAGGGATCGAGGACCATGCCGCCCTGGGGGCAGAACCAGCGATAAGCGATTTCGCACAGGACCGGATCGAAGATCGATGTGCCGGATGCGGTGGCAGCATCGGAGGCTTGGTAATGATCGGCAAGAAAGGCCTCGGTGGTCAACTCGTGGCCCAGTTCGGCCTCCTTGGCGCGCTTCTTGGCATAGAAGCTTGGGTCACCTGACGAATGAGACGGCATCAGGACGCCGCCGTTGGTCTTGTCGCCGCCGACCACATGCTCGCCGCGCATCAGGTCTTGGCCGAAAGTGCGGGCGGGCGACTTAACCATGGGCGGCTTCCTTTTTCTGGCGGCGAGCGGTGGCCGCCTTGGCGACCTGATCGGCGAGCCCACCGCCGCCGAGGATCGCGCCGTCGTTGAAGGCCTTGGCCGCACCCGGCTTGTAATCCTTGCGCGAGCCATTGCCGGGCATCGGACTGCCCCCGGGGCAGGCGCGATCACCTTCGCCGCGGCCGAGTTCAGAGCGGATGCCGATGTCCAGCCAGGCCCGCTTGCGATCCTGCCACCAGCCTTTGCGGGCATCGAGGATCGAGAAAGGCGGGATGCCAAAGCGGGCGGCCAGGCTCCCGGCGGACGAGGTGCCCGTTTGGGCGTCGCCTTCGCCAGCCCCGCCGCCTTGACCTCCACCGCCCAGCGCGCCAGCATCACCAAATTCAAACCCCGCCAGCAATTCCTCCAGTTCAGCTTCGTCAAAGCCGATCATGTCCAGATCGAAGTTCTCTTCGCGCAGCGCCGCCAGTTCCGAGGCCAGCATCGCGTTGTCCCATCCGGCGTTCTCGGCAATCCGGTTGTCGGCCAGGATCAGCGCGCGGCGTTGGGCCTCGGACAGATGATCCAGGACGATCACCGGCACCTTGGTCAGGCCGAGAGATTGCGCGGCCAAGAGCCGCCCGTGCCCGGCGATGATCACGTCGTCCTCGCCGATCAGGATCGGGTTGGTGAAACCAAACTCCGCCATCGAGGCCGCGATCTGCGCCACCTGATCGGCGGAATGGGTGCGAGCGTTGCGGATGTAGGGCACCAGCCGGGCGGTTTGCATCATGTCGATCTGCAAGGGGCGATCTCCTGAAAGGAAAAGGCCCGGTGACGAACACCGGGCCAGTTGAGGCAGCATGGAGGCGGGCGAAAACGACGGTCGGGGGGTGCGTGCGTACCTGCGAACCCAATTGTGCGAACCCAGGGCGCGAACCCAGAAAAAATGTGTGACGCTAGAGGCTTAGCGCGCTCTTGCCCCCCGCATGCGCCTCAAGCCCAGGTGGAACCAAGGCCGGGGGGGAGCATACGGGGGGCGAGGGATTGCGCCCGAGCGGGTGGTGGAGCCAAGCGATCTGTCGCCCATGTGTTCCACCATCCTATCTGCTTTATGCTCCAGAACCGGAAGAAGTGTCGCGCCCGAAGTTCAACGCGTTTTGCGGGTTGTCCTGCGGGTTGGCCACGCTTTCGCACGGTATTGCGCCGGTTTAATCCGGCACCTTCAGCTTGCGCTTTGATTTCGTTTGGGAATTCAGCTTCTTGGAAATGGTCAGAAGGGCTGCGGCCCAACGACGCCAAGCGGTCGATCGAACACACCCGGCGCGGATGCAGACCTGCCGCCAACGCGCGCCCTCGGCCCGAAGCCAGACGATCCGAGCATCCTCGGGATCGACCAGCAACAACCAGTCGAGGCATTCCTCCATCCGGGTGATTGCGGCGGCACTTGGGGTCACCCGCATCGGGGCTTCGGGCGTGTAGCCGTAGGCGTGCTTGGCATCATGCACTACGGCAGGCCAGTACGAGCTATAGCCCCGGGGCCGGTCCCTCTCAGGCAGACGGCGCAGGACATAGGCGGCTTCCTCGAAGCGATCCTCGATGTCGCGGGGGCTTAAGGTCATTCGGTTCTCCATCGGGGTTCAGTAGATTTGGCGATCCCGTAACGTGGCCTCGGTGACCAGCCCAGCTGCCAGAAGCGCTGCGCGCTTGGATGTGGACACGGCGCTGGGCGGGACGTAGCGGCCGGAATTGATCCACTCGGCGGTGCGGACCATGATTTCGTAGGCGGTGAGCGTGGGCACAGATCCCGGTTCCCCATCACTTTTTGCCTTTGCCGCCAGGGCCATCCGCTGCGCATGCCATTTTGCAATGGCCAGCGTGAAATAATCCCACGTCCGGATCGGGTCGGATCGCTTGTGCTTGGTCCGATCGGCCAAGGCGGGCAGGATATCCGCGGTGAGGTCATAGCCCTTCGCCAGCCAGCCCTCGATCACGGCACCAGTCGCCGTGATTGACGCCCGGGCGGGGCCGGTCAGGCCTTCGCCGCAGGCTGCAAGGCAGGCCATCTCGGCAGCGCCGCTCGCGCCTGCGTCACGCGCGGTAGTAGTTACTGGTTCTCTTACAAGGTTAGTGTCCAGAATCTGGACACGGCTTTTGGCAAAATCTGGACACGGCTTTTGCCCATTTCCATGTCCAGATTCTGGACACGGCTCACGGCCGAAATCCTCCTCAAATCCCAGAATGTAGCGGGTGGATTTCTGCTTCCGGGTGTCTTCATCGATCCGCCTCTGCCTGCGGATCAGCCCGGACATTTCCAGCTTTTCGAGGTGGACGTTCAGTGAGGCGCGGGAGATTTCGGCATCGGCCGCCAACTGGTCCTGCGACGGAAAGCACCCGAAATCCGGGTTGTGCCGGTCGCAAAGATGCCAGAGCACCAGCTTGGTCGCGGGGCTAAGCCCGCGCTGCTGGATCGCCCAGTTGGTGGCCTTGTGGCTCATAGCGCCGCAGTGACCGTGAGGCGTTTCACGATCGCGGCCATCAACGCAATGCGCTTGTCAGCCTCGTCCTGGCGCATTTTTCCCGCCCGGACTCGTGACCAGTAGTACTGGCGCCGCATGTCCAACTCGCGTTGTGCCTCGGTGATCAGAGCGGTGATGGAGAACGGGCCGTTTGCGGTGTTGATTGGCATGATTTCCCCCTCAACGCCGACCGGCTACAGCGCGGTTGGCACCGGCCTTGCGGGCCTCTTGGTCGCGCAGCCAGTCCCGCACAGCCTCCATCCGATAGAGCACCTTGCGCCCCACCCGGACGCAGGGCGGGCCGACCCGACGGGTCTCCCAGCGCTGCAATGTGTCGACCGAAAGGGTCAGTTCCCGGGCGAGGTCGGTGCGGTTTAGCCAGCCCTCTAGCAGGCCCGTGTCAACCTCGGGTTCAGCTTCGCCAGTTTCATTCAAGCCAATGTTTTTCATGTCTTTCCTCCGTGTCCGGCGCTCCCCGATCGGAGCAGCAAAATCCGCACGCCGAGACAACCACACGAAGGAGACTGGAGAAGAGGAGGAAACCGGGGGAAACAAACCGGGCAATTAATCCGGACCTTTGCCCACAGAAATCGAAGCAGGGCCCACGGATTCTGGCTTGCGAAAGGGCCAATATCTGACAACTTTGGGGAGAGCAGTTCACACATAGAATCGCCGGATGATCACCCCCACCGCGAGGCCGGGGGCCTGTTTTCGTGTTAGCGGGATCGGGGTCGTTCAGGGGGTCGAAAAGAGGTAGGTTATGGCGTTTCCGGCGCGGTATTTGTTCACCATTCTTGAGGCAGCGGCGCGCTGGACATGCAGCCCGACACAGATCGTGGACTGGGCGATTTCGGATGAAATCGACCTCGTTGCCGCGTTCAGAGAGGTAAAATTTGGCGACGAATCTGCGGCCGGTCTTCTCAGTGTGCCGGGGAGTGACGTCCGCCCGCTCTTCCGCCCATTCGGCGAAGCTGCGAAGAAAGTCTATGTAAAACAAGCTCGTCGTCTCAAGGCAGCGGACTGGCTGACGATCACAGCACCGGCCAAAGGCGCGAGGTTCTCCGCCGCCGACATCATGATCACCGCCGACGAGATCGAACGTTTCGAAGTCGCGCACGACATCAATCGCGCCCGCGGCGCTGGGCCTGGCGCTCCTGGAAAATACGACTGGGAGGGCTTCTACGTGGCCGTGGTGAAGCGCGTTTACGACCATGGTCTTCCTGTCACGCAGGCGGCCCTGATCGTGGAAATGCAGGAATGGTTTCTCGCCAATTCGGCACACGGTTCTGCCCCCGACGAAAGCACCATCCGCCAGCGGGTGAAGATGATTTGGCGTGCGGTAAAGGCGGCGTGACGCTCATCGGCCTCCTAGTACGCGAGGCCGCACTGGGCCGCAAAAGGACCGGAATAATTGCCAGTTTGTTTTCCCCGGTTTCCCCCTGAATTCCGGCGCGGGGCAAAGAGCAGGTTGCTCTTTGCCGATTCTCGATCCTCAGTCGGCCTGAACCGGAGGGCCCGCATGGGAACGCATCTGACCGAACGAGTGGTCAAAGCCGCCGAAGTGGGCGAGCGCAAGTATGTGATTTTCGACGAGGATTGCGCTGGCTTCGGACTTTGCGTGTTCGAGTCCGGCCGCAAGGGCTTCATCCTGATCTACCGCGCTGCGGGGCGGCAGCGTCGGATGACGATTGGCAAATGGCCCAGTTGGTCGGTGGCGGCCGCGAGGGACGAAGCTAAGCGTCTCAAGCGCGACATCGACCGCGGCGAAGATTCGATGGACATCCGCACGACCGCACGCCAGGCCCCGACGGTCAAGGAACTGATCGATCGCTTTATCGACGAGCACCTGCCGAAGCTGGAGGGCACCAATGCTAAGGACCAGATCAGCATGCTGAACGGGCTGGTCCTGCCGGATTGGCGCACCCGCAAGGTGGCGGACATCACCCCGACCGATGTCGATCGCTTGCTGACCAAAATCGCGCTGGGGCGGCCACGGCCGTCCAAGACTGCCCCCAAGACTAGGCGCAGAACCCCGCTAAAACCGCCCAAGCCGACGCCGATCCGGGCCAATCGGGCTGGCGAGGTGCTGCGCAAGATGTTCAGCCTCGCCGTGACGTGGAAAATGCGGACCGACAATCCGGCGACCGCCTTCCGCAAAAGGCCCGAAACCGCCCGCGAGCGATTCCTTTCGTTTGACGAAATCCAGCGGCTGGCCGATGTTCTGGATGACGATCACGAACAGCGCTCTGCGGGGATCATCCGCCTCTGCATGTTGACCGGTGCCCGCGTGGGCGAGGTGCGGACCGCCACTTTCGATCAGTTCAACCTCGATCTGGCAATCTGGACCAAGCAAGCCGCTTACACCAAGCAGCGCCGTGTCCATCGGGTGCCGATCTCCCACGAGGCGGTGGCACTGATCCGCCTGCGTCGCGTCGCCTCGCCGAAGGGCTGCCCTTTCCTGTTTCCGGGCGACATGCCGGGTCAACCGATGGCTGATTTGTCCCGATTTTGGGAGCGGGTCCGGGTCAAGGCCGACATCCCCGACGTTCGCATCCACGATCTGAGGCACACATTCGCATCCCTGCTGGTCTCGGGCGGGGCATCGTTGGAAATGATCGGGCGTTTGCTGGGGCATACCCAGATCGGTACCACCCAGCGCTATGCCCACCTGATCGACTCGCCTCTGCGCGCTGGGGTGAACGCGGTGGGGGAGATGCTGAAGCCGAGGCTGAAGGTAGTGGCATGACTGAAATACTGGCGCGCTGCCCTTATGTATGACGATCGTGAAGCGCATTTGCTGCCGTCATGATTGCCAACACGACGGTCGCCGGTCCCATTTGAATCAAATGATGTCAAGGAACTGGGGGCCGCGCTGAAAGGGGTTTCGGATACAATGTGTTGTCGCCTAGTCTCTGCACATGGAACTTGTGATCGCAGATAGTGATGGCCTCGGCTTGGACGCGACCGTAGAAGTCGAGCCGGGTGTGATCATTCTCCACAGCCGTGGGGGCGCAGTCGGGTCGCCCAATGTAAGAAACCGCGACTACAGTACCGGCCCGCGTATCATCCTCGGGCGACTTCTTGAGAAGCACCTCGAGATCGCCGGAGCTTGGGTCGACAGCAGCCGAGTGCAGACACTGCCGCTCGAAGAGCGAGAAATCCTGACACGTGCTGATTTTCCGGCAACCTCCGACACTCTGTTTACGCTAATGAGTCGCCGGATGCAGGCAATTGGCCGATCGCCAGATGCGGGACCGGGCCGGGGCAACTCTAGCAAGCGCATCAGGTTTTCGCTTGAAGGCCGATCGTCGCAGGAGATCGTTCAAGCAATTGGGGCGATCCCGAAAACGGTCATGTCCCGGCTAGACTCAAGACTTCCGGCGGAACTGTTGAGACAAGTCACTCCTGAACATATCTGGCAGGCGATCGCAGAAATTTCCGAAACCGGTCCGGGGAATGAATTTGGGCCGTCGACCGATTATGATCTGCTGACGGACAGTGGCGTACGATTACCGCCAAAAGCAGTTTTTGGCCTTGCCGCCAGCTTGGCCCTCAATTCTCGCGTCGGACCGGGGGCCTTTTCGTCTGGCCTCGACACGCCCTGTTTCGATTTGCTTCAGAAAGCCGGTTACCGGATTGTTGCAAAGGAGGAGGCAGTCAATCAACCGGAGCCACTCTCCGATGACGATAGGATTTGGGTGGAAGGAAACCCCCGGCTTGTCACCCATTTGCGCCGCGAACGTGGGCAGGGTCTATCTAACGCGAAGAAGGCCGAATTCATTCGGCAGCACGGTCGGTTGTTCTGTGAGAGATGCAAGATGGAGCCCGTGCAAGTTTTCGGCGACCAAGACGGTGACGCATGCATCGAGGTCCATCATCATTCGACAGCTGTCGCTCAAATGGACGAAGTGCATGAAACGCGCCTTAAAGATCTGAAGTGCCTGTGCGCCAACTGTCACCGCTACACTCATCGGGTCATGAAGCGTAGCCCTCCAAAATAACAGATGACATTCCTTCAACATTCATGATGAAGCCAAAGGGTGAGATATCAACTTCAAGTTATCACTGTGGACAAAGGCGATCACTATTGCCTCGAACTACTTGGTTGACGCATAGTGTTGAAAAGGTTGATTATAATATGCATATCGATTCGAAAATTCGTTTTCTCATGAGCGTTCCTGACTGGAAACCTGAAGAGGCTAGTCCATTTCAGGGCTTCTCTCTGTCGCTGTGTGCGAACAGCAGGTTTCTGCGCTTCGTTCATACTTTCCCAACTGACATTTACGAGCTAGCTCCTGCATCAATGCCAAGCCGGATCGCGCGGCGGATCTCAGGACAGCTTCAGATAGAGTGGCATGGCCAATCACCACGTGCACTCAGGTCGATGCTTGCTCCAATCGAGATGCCGTTTACGGTCGTCATTCTTGATGAGTCCGAGACGATTGCTGACTATCAACACTGGCTCGACAAGGGTCCTGGGCCGGTGACAGTCATTGCAAAGGATGGTGGCAATATTCCTTATGATCAACTGTCCTTTGACCGCCTCCGCAAACGGTTTCTCGAGATTTGCGACGAGCTTGAAGTGAACACTAAGCTCGCAGGCGTCCGCGAGGCCAGGGAAGCAATAGAGTCTTGGGTGTTACCAGATGAGCGGAAGCTACCCTATAAGCTTGGCGGGCATGGCACGATAGCTCCCAACCTCGCGGCGTTGGGCGTTTGTGGTTTCGGATCTCTTATTGATGGTCCGTTTAAACAGCATGGCGACGAGTCTCGTCATATTGAGCAGATCGTGCGCACCTCTGACTCTGTTTTGGACGAGCGAGAGGGTAACCCTCCAAGCAAAGCAAATCGCTTGTTTCCGCGCACGCCCGATCTGAATTTGTACCTTCCCGCGACTTACGATCTCAAAAGTTTGCCCTCCGTGCGTTCGGTCATTGATACACAAATGCGAAAGGACATGTTGCTCACACTGAGCATGATCGAAAGGCAGAACAGCTACGGCTTTGATATTAGCTCACCTGCCCAGATCAGGGCGATGATGGGAGGAAGCATCGAAGACCTGAAGGCTGGAGCCAATCCGGTCGGGAATCCGATAATGCGGATTAGGCAGCTGGAACTTCATCTTGGAACTGAAGCAGTCTCCTGCCTTGCGGCATCGGAAATTGGTGCCGTCATTCGGCTTCCCAATCGCATGAACCGTACAAGAGGTATTATTCGTGGCTTCGCACAGCACTACCGTGCTGACCGACCGCAAGTGCTTAAGCGAGCGGAGTTATTTCGAGGGGTTCAAAAGGCAATCGCTGCCGGATTTCCGGAGGAATTCTTCGAGGTTCTAAACCGCTCGTCGGGTGGTGTGCGTGTGATCTCTGATGCCCATGTCGAGTGGCTCGACGTGCGAGGCATCCCTCTAGGCCTGCGATACAATGTTTCGCGAATTCCTGTGACACCGGGCAACCTGTTTATCCAAAGCCTCGGGGCGAAGGAGCCGCTATTCGTCGCCCCCGACGCATTCAGCGAAGTCCTCGTTATCAGCGGTCTTCAAGAGGCGGATATCATCGCAAAGCAGTTCGAAATGGCATTCGACCATTTTGGTAAACTATGGCACGATAAGATCAATCTGAAATTCGTCAGGGTCAGATCGCGTCAAGAGATGGTGGATGCCATCAATGTCTTTCGAGGCATGCTTATGGTTTTCGATGGGCATGGCTCGCACGCGAAAGACGAGCCTGGTGTCCTTTGGCTTGGCGACGAGGCAGTCGATGTCTGGGAGTTGCGCGGCGAAATAACCCGCCCGCCACCAATCGTTTTGCTGAGCGCGTGCGATACCCATGCCGCCGACCGCAATCACGCTACGGTTGCGAATGGTTTCCTCATGCTCGGTACGCGATCCGTGATCGGGTCTGTCTTTCCGCTCCACGCAACCGACGCGGCGATTTTCGCCGCGCGACTTCTTTACAGGGTTTCGAAATTCATACCGGCGGCAGTCAAAAGTCTTGGGCGCTCGATCACTTGGCTTGAGGTCGTGTCGGGGATGCTGCGCCGTCAAGCAATGACCGACATTCTCCGTCACTTTGAGACCAAGAAATTGCTTCCTAACGATTGGTCGATTGAATCGACCACGCATCTGCAGATGCTCGCCGACGTGAGCAGTCCCGATCCATTCGCGAATGTTCAGGCAGAAATGGCGAAGTGGGGGATGACAGTCAATGATTTAGAACGCGAACTTCATAGTGCCTTGGCCAGCTCCAGCACCCTCTCCTATCTACATCTCGGCAGACCGGAGACCATCCTCATCAATTCAGTGGAGAACTTGGAGAAGTTCTTCGCTGAAGAGTCTGAGGGCTAGGGCAAATATAGGCTCAAACAATTGATTTGAAGAGATTAGCGGTCTCACGCCACGAAGACGGAACAGCAGCTTCTGCAATCCGGATACACCGTTCCGGACAGTCGCACGGGCTAGCGGCGGTGTTTGGCGGACAGCGCGCGATTCGAGGATATATGCTAAAGTAGTCCACTGGCGCTCGTCTCCGGCATAAGCAATGTGGCTTTTGGGAAATTGCGAGTGTCAGTCTAACGACCGAATGGGGTGCGAAGCGGACGTTAGTGTCGATATGGTCGAGTGACAGCTTAGCGCCGCATATGAATAGCTGTTAAGTCTCGCGCGTTGCTGCGACCAACGCGCCCACCCCGATTGACGGGATCTCCGGGCTGGGCGGTTGGCTTCAGAACGGGCTATGAAGCCTTCGCATTCTTGTCCGGTGGGACGCCATGCTGCCCATAGGCGTTCAGCATCATTTGCGTATACTCACTTGTGCTTGACGTCACCTCGCCCAAGCCGGGCCAAGCGAAGGGTATCGTGTGCCACATCGTTTCGAATTCAACTTCAAGACCAAGCAGTTCCGCTACGGCGATAGCCTGAGTCGGAACCTTGTCCTCCGGCCAGAGATCTTCCTCAAGGCTGATCCAGACGCCGTTCTCATCGTCGACATTGATCTCAGCCTGTAGGGCACCCAGCCTTTCGCTGATGTTGGCCGCGTCATCGAGCAGAGCGCTACGAATGAGAAGGATGATCTTCTCTTCGTTCAGGTCGAGCTTGGGCCTACCATCAACAATCCGGAAATCAGGTTTGTCTCCATCGTCTGCCTTCACGGGAAGGAAAGATTGGCCCTCATCATCAGACCAGAAGGGGGTGGCGAAGATGTCAAGAGGCGATGACCCGCACTCCGGGCAATGCCAGAGGTTTTGAGCTATCTGGGCGCCTGTGATCTTTCCATCGCAATGCAAACAGAACCACACATCCGAATCATCACCGCTCAGCGGATGGCGAACCGCTCCACTAATATTTGGTTTTGTGGACCGTCGGGGCCAATCGGTAGAGATTTCCGCACGAACCTTAACAGACCGATCCCTGGCCAGCTTGAGCGCTGTCTGAAGGAATTCCTCGTCAAGGACCGGGCATTCTCTTTCCTTATCTACAAATGTCTCGACGATCGGGATCGCACCAGGGTTCTCAGATACCCTGATACTCCATCCCTCTCCGGCGATGATGACGTCGTGGAGAACCACTTGAAGACGATATACATGCTCGCCGATCATGCCATGTTCGGCCCGATCGAGGTATGCAAAGCGCCGGTGCATTGCCTCAGGATCGCCCTCCCGGAAGCTTACCTCCGGAAGCGCACGAATGACGAACGCTTCAACACGCTCCATTTGTTCAGTATTGGCCCGCCAACCTTTCTTGCTGGCTGACATTACCCTGTTCCAGTGAGCAAAGCCCAGCTCTCCGGCAATTAGATCAAGAGCTTGATGCTGTGCGATCCTGTTGGAGCGCGCGTAGCGTTTGGTCAGAGCTTTAAGTTTGCGAAGTTCGTTTGTTACGGTCATTTTCCATGTCCTGGAATGATCCGACCATGTGCCCGCTGATGATCAGACCCTGCCGCTTGGCATGGAGTCACACTTTCTGAACTTTAACGCTGACATAGCTTTGCGTGGCGGACACACCGGCCCGCGCTTAGGGCCGTGTCCTGTATGGCAAACACAAAGTTGGCGGTCAAGTGTATCTATGCTTGTCGGTCGCGACCCGGCGAACCGTGCTTTGTTACATTCATCTTCGTGCGAGTGCTACGGATAGCAAGGGCGCTTGGACGAGCGGACCTTTCGCGTGACAAGCTTGAGTGACTGGTCAGGGGAAGCAGCTCCTCAGCGCCACTGCAAACTCGACAGACAGGAAGAAGCCGAAACTGTCAATTCAGAAACAAAGCTTGACGCGTCTATGATAGGTCGAGGTCGACATGGTTCCGATACAGCGCGCCAATCGATTGATGCGCCACACGAAATTGGCTTCTGCGCTTAACCGCAGGTCGGGCAGTTGCAGCGCCTTCCATCTTGATACCAGGATCGTAATAGACGGCTCCACGTGCAACGGCCAATAGAAACAGAAGAAAATCCGTCTCCTCGCAAAGCTGGACGATTGATCCATACCGGTATCCTGGCGGCGGGTTACGGGACAATGACGGCACATAAGCGGCTTTCGCGTGCTTCCGGTTCCAGTGATCCATCAGCCCACGCAGCCCCCATGACGCGGCGATCCGTTCTCTGACGTCCAGCAGCACGAGTGCGCCATCAAGGTCGATGATCTTGCCCGTTGCCGGATCGAATCCGGTTATCCGCAGCGCGAGCCCCGTATCGGGGTGGTAATCACCGCCTGCCCGATACACGCCGCCGAAATTGATCCTGTCCGGACGTCCCGTCTTGTCCGCATAGCCGAACTCGCGGAGGAAGGCCTCGACGCCGTCACGATAAATGCCCCCGGTGGGCTCTGGTGTCATCAGCGTCACCGGGCTTTTGGGCCGGTAGTTGGTAAAGTCGATGACCCCGTATTGCTTGATCTCCCAGCCGAGGAAATCCGGCTCAGAGTAACCGTTGGGCGATATACCAAGTTCAGCTTCAAGCGTGTAGCCGCCGCCATTCAGCGCGCTGTAAGGTTCGGGCAGGCCGCTGCGCCCGATTTTCTGGGAATGTATCCAGCCTTTCAGGTGGATCGCTCTGAGCGCGGCAATAAGTGCATCGCGGGAATTGCCAACCCCGGCCCGAAGGGGCGTCAAATCGAGAAACACTCCGGCCCGATCGACGACGCCTGCTGCGTCGAGGCCCGTGACAACTGGCGTGTCTGATGCTGCTGCGTAGCCAAGGATGCGGCCGTCACCGCATATTCCCAGAAACAGCACCCGGCCCGGATCGCGGGATCGCATGAGATCGGCGGGCGCGCGCTCAGCGCCGCGCAGAAAGCCCGACATCCGCACTTCGGGGTATTTAGGGTAGAGGATCAGCTGCGCATCCGGCGCAGGCGACAGACCGTTTTCATCGATCCAGAAAAACCGGAGGTCGGCCTTGTCGCGGCGTCGGATGCTGCCAGCGATGACGGTCTCGTCGCTCGTCACCGGCGCGTGCGGCAGAATGTTCAGCGCCCCGAAGCCACCGCCGAGATAAACTTGGTTCTTCGAGTTATCATTCGCTGCAAGCCTTTTGGTGTAGAAGCGCACGGCCCCCCGAGCCTGCATCATGTCCAGCAGTTTGTTCAGTGAATCGATCAACCGGCTGGCCCTGAATGGAAAAGTTCATATCGGAACCCTCGAGAAAAGCAGCAGCCCTGTCAATCACTTCGCCGATCGACAGCCGCCCCGAACCTCTGACCGCGCATTCCCAGATCAGGCCAATCCGCCAGCCTGCTGCGTTGAGCGCTGCCTCATTCCGTAAATCTCGGCGCACATTGCCGCCGATTTTCTCCCGCCAGAATTCCTCCCGCGTCTTAGGCCAATGAAACTGCGGGCAATCATGTCCGTGCCAGAAGCAGCCGTTCACAAAAAGAACTGCACGGAATTTCGGAAACACCAAGTCAGGCTTTCCCGGCAGCTTCCGGTCGTGCAGCCGATACCGGAAACCGCGCCCGTGCAGCAGCTTGCGGATCAGCAGCTCAGGCTTTGTGTCGGAGCCTTTGATCGCCGCCTTATTCCGGCTGCGGGTTTTGGTATCGTGGACGTCAGCCAACCTTCAGCGCCGGAGGCTCAGTAGCCTGCCGCATCACCGTGGCGATGTGGGGTCGCATGATGCGCGCGACCTCGGCAAACACCGGCACCGCGACCGAATTGCCGAACTGTTTGTACGCTTGAGTGTCGGAAACCGGGATGCGGAAATCGTCGCCATATCCCATCAGCCGGGCACATTCCCTTGGGGTCAGGCGCCTTGGGTTGTTTCCCGCGCCGCGGCTGATCAGGATCTCGGAGCCGTCCTTGTAGTAGCGCGCAGAAAGTGTCCGCGAGATGTCGGCGCCATCGACGAGGCCAAAGCCAAATCCGTTGCCTTTTGCTTTGTGCTTGGCCGCATAGTCCTGCAGATACTGCCACAGCCCTGGTGTCAGCGTATATTTGCCGCTGACCTGTCCATTGGGCGCGACGGTGAAATGTCCTTCCGGGCGCTCGCTGCCGTCCTCCGGGTGAAGGATGTCCCGCAACCGCCGGTGTCCATAGGCAGGCAGGTTGAGATCGTCCCAAGAGAATGCGACCTTGTCCCGGAAGCCGACCATGACGATGCGCTCCCGATGCTGCGGCACGAAATGGCCCGCATCGATGACACGAAGGTGGAGGGAGTAGCCAAGTTCCTCAGCCAGCTTGCGCCGGATCACCTCGAAGGTGCGGCCGCGATCATGGCTGGTCAGGTTCTTCACGTTCTCAAGCAGGAACGCCGCTGGCCTGTGAGCTTTCAGAATGCGCAGGACATCAAAGAACAGCGTGCCCTGCGTTTCGTCCTGAAATCCGTGCAGCCTGCCAAGCGCATTCTTCTTCGACACCCCGGCAATCGAAAAAGGCTGGCAGGGAAAGCCTGCCGCTAGAACATCATGATCGGGAATGTCGGTAGCTACCACATCACGGATGTCACCGGCGATCGGCCTGTTGTCGGGGTAGTTCGCCAAGTAGGTCTGCTGGGCAAACCGGTCCCATTCTGAAGTGAACACGCACCGCCCACCGGCGGACTCCATCGCCCGGCGAAGCCCCCCGATACCTGCGAAGAGGTCAACGAAAGTGAACGACGGTGCCATCGGGGTCGCGGCTTGCCGCGCAGCCACTTTCATACGCATCAGTTCCAGGACGCCCTCTCGGGGCTGTTCATCGCCCCGCTTAAAGCGATAGATATGACCCTCAGAGTAATCGAGTACCTTGGCGGCCTCCGGAACAGTAAGGCCCGTCTTCAGAAGCAGTTCCTCGAACTCGGTCATCAGCGTCCATCCCTCTGGGTATTTTTCTAACACAATGTCGGAGTGAGTCCCCTTTTTCAAGAACATTTAGCCAACAAACTGTTGCAAAGTGGTAAACGGCGGGAGGTGTGCCGGCGACGATGCAAGTCGGCGCTTTTCCGCTTTTCGTGTTTCCACGTTTCGGATCTGGAAGCGACTTCAATCGGCCGACACCCTTCGACGATCGAGTTCGCCAACTTTCTTCGAACTTGGCAGGGCGTTTTCGAACGAACCGGCCTCCGAACAGATTGACAAATTGTTGCAAATGTGGGCGGATAATGCTGATCGATTTGCGGGTTGGAACGCCCAATCTTTGTCTGGCACGCAGCCTTGTATAGGCAGCTTGGAGACCGCGATTTGGGGTTAGTATTATTCAGGAGAACATGAGCGGCGTTCGGGAACCGGGGGGAGGACTTGGCAGTAAGGTTTTCACGTTTTACCTTGGTTGGTTACTTCCTAAGTATTTTTCTGGCGGTGTTTTCTTCGCCGGTAAATGCTCAAAATGATCCGCGGCAGTTCTTCGCAACCGTCGTATATCAGTGGCAGAGTGGGCAGGAGAACCCGCAGTGGTATGCTCCTCAGCTTTGGCAATTGATCGGAATGCAGACGGGTAACTCCGGCGTTTACAGTCAGCTTGCTATGGCAGGACCGGTTGTCGATGTTCAAATACAACAGCAGTTACAATTGCCGCAGGGGACACTTTATCAGGTGCTGATTTTGCACCAGGCTGGTACATCCTATTGGTCGTTTGGAATCGGCCGGTTTAATAATTTGATTGAGTATGCTTCCTTTAACATAAACCCTAACCCTAACCCTAACCCTAACCCCAACCCTAACCCCAGTCCCAATCCTGACCCCAATCCCGGTCCTGATCCTATCCCAACCACCACATCGGCCGCTTGCCAGAAATTTCCGAATCTTTGCTAGAAAGGAGAGGATTGATGAATCGGCGTGAGTTTGCAGTCGGGGGGGCGCTGACGGTCATTTTTTGTTCGAATTTTGGGTGTCCCTGTAGCGCTCAGACAGCGCAGATATCCAATAAGCGCGGATGTTATATTTCCGATTCCGATTTTGACATAGCATTGTCGACAGTTGCCAGCGAAGGTGCCTTTTTTGGTGATGACAAGATAATTCCCAAGTCCGGAGACGCCGATTTCGACGCTGCTCTAGCGCTGACCCTGTTTAAGGTGTCAGAGCTATTTGAGGTTTCCCCAGGATTTGCGTATTATGATGACTCTGAAGGTATGAACGCCTACGCATCACCGAAGGTACGAATGAATGGTGCTGACGGCACAGTTCTATTTGGCACTCAACTTTTTAGGATGCTGCGATCACAAAATGATAACCCTGATCTGGCTATAGCTGCCGTTTGCGCCCACGAATTTGGACATATTATCCAATTCAAGCACGATCTCTTTGATAAGGTTCGGGCTGGCCAGCCAACTGTTAAACGCCCTGAGCTCCAAGCAGATTTCTTTGCGGGGTATTTTGCTGGAGCCAGGAAGAGGCAGAAGCCAGACTTTCCCGCGGCCGTTTTTGCAGCTACTCAATACAGGTTTGGTGACGATCATGTAGATGATTCAGGGCACCATGGAACTTCTGATGAGCGAGCGAGTGCAGTGATTGCGGGTTTTGAGGCATCTTTTCACCAAAATAAGAATATTGGCGACGCAATTGTTGAGAGCATGAATTACGTTTCAACATTGTAGGACCCATCGCCCATTTGGATCTTTGCGTTGTATGAGAGAGCCCTCTCTTTCTGACACGCCTCCTGATAGGTTTGAAGGTGGAGGTGACAGACAAGCTCCACATTTGATATTTTCGGTCGAGGTGCAGCCTTGAAAGTAGCTGATTGCAAGCTGGTAACAACTAAGGCGTGGTGGGTCAACAATA
This sequence comes from Rhodobacter sp. P2_H5, assembly GCF_056403335.1. Lineage (NCBI taxonomy): Bacteria > Pseudomonadati > Pseudomonadota > Alphaproteobacteria > Rhodobacterales > Rhodobacter > Rhodobacter sp. P2_H5. The sequence goes on from NZ_JBFUFS010000012.1 coordinate 45,045, forward strand.
GGTCAACCTGCCTAACTACTTTGTTCCCCGTTTATATCCGCCGGTTGCGGCCGGTTGCGGCACGCTGCGGCAAGAAACTGGTCGGAGATCAAAGGGTTACTGCGTAACGCGCTGAAATCAAAGGAGAAGTGATTTCCCGGGAGAGGCGGCTCATAACCTGAAGGCCGCAGGTTCAAATCCTGCCCCCGCAACCAAATTCAATATACAGATCAAGATGTTACGAGCCGCCCTCCGGGCGGCTTTTTGCGTTCAAAATCCCAGGTCAACAATAGGTCAACAAACGGACGAAAACCACGTGCAAGATCAGCGGGATAGGAGCGCCGCAGGATGCGGAACGCGCGAAAACCGCACCGGGCAGCGGTCGATCGGATGGAAGGCTGATCAGGGACGCTATTAGGGGCAAACTAGGACCGGAAATGCACGTTCTCGCGGATGTCCAAGGGGTCACGTCGAGGAGGTACCGGACCACGCCACGCGCTGGCTCTGGACTTGCAACAACGACCGCCCGAACGTGGGCATCGGCGGCACCACACCCGCCCAGAAGATGCTCCCGAAGGGGGCGCGGAGCCACAAAATGGCCGCATGAGTTCTGCGACCGCACCCCCTTAAGAATGGCGGAATTACCCGGTCGCTCCGGCATCGGGTTGAACCTTTCGCAAAATGATGAAAATTTGCGCAGATCGGGCAGGGGGAGCGCGGGTGTGCATGTGTTGAAATCACTGGGTCCCGCGGTGGCCCGCGTTTCGGCCCTCGAGGCGCTGCGGGCGGGGCTGGGGGCGCTCATCGGTCTGGGGGTGACGGGGCTCTTTCTTCTGTCGCCAAAGATCGATCTGGCGTTTGGCCTTTATCTTGTGGCCCCTTTCGGCGCGACCTCGGTTCTGCTCTTCGCCGTGCCGAACAGCCCCCTGGCGCAGCCTTGGTCGGCGATTGTCGGCAACACCGTTGCAGCCCTTGTCGGGGTGGCGGTGTGCCTGGCGGTGTCCGATCCCGTCTTGCGCGTCGGCCTGGCGGTTGGCCTTGCGATCACCGCAACGATCCTGTGCCGCGCGGTCCATCCCCCGGCAGGAGCCGTTGCGATGACCGCCGCCATGTCGCCGGACGCCATCGCGCATCTGGGGTTCTGGTTCGCTCTGGCGCCCATTGCGATCGGCACGACGGTCCTCGTGCTTCTGGCGGCGCTCTACGCCCGGCTCACCGGACGGCACTATCCGTTCCGGCAGTTCGAGGATCCGGGCAAGCACGGTACGGAGGACCGCGATCCGACCAAGCGGCTTGGCCTTTCGGAGAAGGAACTGGCGGGCATCCTCGAACATTACCGGCAGTCCTTCAACCTGGGGGTCGAGGATCTGGCACGGCTGATCGGCGCGGCGGAGCTGCAGGCGGCCAGCCATGCTTCGGGTCTTCTGACCGCCGCCGACATCATGTCGCGCAATCTGGTCACCGTCGGTCCTGACACGGCTCTTGGCAAGATTGCCGACCTGTTCCGGCAGCACCGGTTCACCTCGCTCCCGGTCGTGGGGCCGGATGCCAGGTTCCTTGGCGTCATCTTCCAGCTGCATCTCATCAGCCAGGCCAGAGAGGATGCGCTGCGGCTTGACCGGGGCTATTGGGCCGCCCTGCGGCGTTTGCTGGACCGCGACCTGGGCAAGCGCACGACCGCGGGCGACATCATGAGCGTCGCGGGCCCGCGCGCCACGACCAACACGCCGCTGGGCCTGCTGCTTCCCATGATGGCGGACGGCGACACGGATGCGGTCCCCGTCCTCGAATATGGCAAGATCGTCGGCATCGTCACGCGGACCGATCTTGTGGCCGCGCTGGCGCGGCGTACCGCGCGTGAGGGTCTGGCGCCCGGCGCTGCCTGATCAGGCCGCCTTCCTACCACGCCTCACAGGATCAGCCCGCGGGCGCGTCGCGCTTTGCGAACAGCACCTCGTCGGAAATCTCCTTGCGGGCCACCAGCAGGCTGCAGGGCAGGCTGTTGGTCAGATCGGACGTGACCGATCCGAGCAGCCATCCCGCCACGACACCCTGACGGCGGTGGCCGACCACCACCAGATCGGCGGAAATCTCCCGCGCGACGGCGGCGATCCTTTCGGCCGGCTGGCCGCGTTCCAGGCGCGCCTGATGCGACAGGCCCATGCGGCGCAGTCGCTGCACCCCTTCGTCCAGCACCTTCTCGAACAAGGGGGTCTGATCGGTCGGGAAATAGGTTCCGATCGGATCGACGCCGAGGCCAAGACCGTACCCCGGGTCGACGACCGCCATCAAGGTGACCCTGGCGCCGGAAAACTGGGCAAGCAAGGCACCCTCACGCAGTGCCAATCGCCCCTCCTCCGTGCCATCATAAGCCAGGAGTATATGCTGGTACATGGTGCCCTCCGCCTTTGCAGATCAGATGGATAACCCTAACACGTTTCAGCCTGAAACGGAGCCTGAATCGGGGTGCGGCCTGTCCAGTCGCGCTTTTGCCGGCTGTCTTGAGAAATACCCCGAACATGGAACTCGTGCGGCGGCGTCACTGCCCGAGACTTGGGGCCGGGATTCGGGGCCGGGATTGCGCGCTTTGTGCCCGGTGGCTGGACCTGTCAGCTTTTGACCGACCCCGCCGTCATGCCCGCAAGGAAATACCGCTGGGCCACCAGATAGAGCACGAGAAGCGGCAAGGACCCCAGCACGCTCATCGCCATCATCTGGTTCCACTCGAAGGCGTGCTGGCCCATCAGCAGCTCGATCCCGATCGGCACCGTCCGCATGTCCATGGATTTGGTCAGCGTCAGGGCAAAGAGGAACTCGTTCCAGGCGAGGAGGAAGGTATAGACCGCGGTGGCCACGATGCCGGGCACCGACAGTGGCACCACGACCCGCCAAAGCGCCGTCCAGCTGGAGCCGCCATCGACCAGAACCGCCTCGTCCAGTTCGCGCGGCAGGGTGTTGAGATAGCCGGTCATCAGCAGGATGGCATAGGGCAGCGTGAAGACCATGTAGGTCAGGATCAGCGCGAAATAGGTGTTGAAGATGCCGAACCACACCACCATGCCGAAATAGGGGATCAGCAGGGTGATCGGCGGCACGGTCTGGGTGCTGATGATGAAGATGTTCAGCACATTCTTGCCGCGGAAATTGTAGCGGCTGAAGCCATAGGCGGTCAGGATGGCAATCAGCAGGGTCAGCAGCGTCACGATGCCTGCGACGAGATAGCTGTTGATGAAGAAGCGCACCTTCTCAGGATCGTTGAAGATCGCGTAATAGGCTTCCAGCGTGGTGTGGTCCGGCAGCAGCCGCGGCGGCAGGGCAAAGATTTCCGTGTTGGATTTCAACGAGGTGAAGAACATCCACAGGATCGGGAACCCAGCAAAGACCAGACCCACGAGCAGGCCGAGGTAGGTCAGGGCGGTGGGGAAAGGGGTCTTGCTGAACGAGCGTTTCGCCATGGCCGATCACCGCGCCTTCTGATGTTTGATGTAGAAGTAGGTCACGCTCATCGACATGATCAGGATGACGATGGCACTGGCCGAGGCCTGGCTGAACTCGTAACTCGAAAACGCCAGCTTGTAGGTGTAGGTCGACAGGACCTCGGTGGCATAGATCGGGCCGCCGCCGGTGGTCATCCAGACCAGCGGAAAGACCTGCATCGTCCAGATGAAATCCAGCAGAGCGATGCTGACCATGATCGGTTTCAGCTGCGGGATGGTGATGTAACGGAACTTCTGGAACTCGCCCGCGCCGTCGATGCCGGCCGCCTCATATAGATCGCGCGGGATGCCCTGCAAGCCGGCCAAGAGGCTGACCATGTACAGGGGGTAACCGGCCCAGATATTGGCGAAGGTCAGGGCATGCAGCGCGGTCTTGGTCGAGGAAAACCACTCCACCTTGAAGTTCACGATATGCAGATCCATCAGGATGCTGTTGATCACCCCGTTCGGGTCCAGCAGCAGGCGCCAGATGATCGCGATGATGACGGCGGTGAACAGCCAGGGCAGGATGTACAGCACGCGGAGCAGGCTGCGCACCGTCCGGTTGATCCGGTTGGAGTTCAAGAGCAGGGCGAAGGCGAGGCCGATCAGCAGGTGGAAGATCACGCTCATCACGGTGAAGTAGAGGGTCTGCGCCACCGATTGCCAAAAGACCGGGTCGGCAAAGAGGGTGAGGTAATTCTGCAGCCCGACAAAGACCGCGTTCTTCTTCATGATCGCGCCGTCCATCAGCGAATAGCGCAGGACGGTCAGCATCGGGAACAGCATCAAGAGGGCGAAGAGGAAGACAGCCGGCGCCACATAGAGCAGCGGCACCAGCTTCTTTTGCGTCTTGTAGGACAAGAAGCCGCTCTTGCGCCGTTTCGGGCGGGATCCGGCCAGGCTTTGATTGGCGCTGAGCATGAGGCGAAATTCCAATGAAGGGTCAGTGTGCGGGCGTGAAATGCCGTGGCAGCGCWGGGGAGCATACTGCGCTGCCACGGGACGTAAGGCGCTGGCTTACTTGGCGAAAGCCGCCAGCCAGGCCTTCTGCGCCGCAGCCGCGGCCTCAGCCGAGGTTTGCTGGCCGTCGAACATCTTCTGCACTTCGACGTTCATCGCCCGCATCAGATCTTCCGCCACCGGCAGGCCGACGAATTCATTGGCCAGCTTGCCGTTCTGGTAGATCTTGAAGGCTTCGGCGAACAGCGGGTCGGATTTGGAGAAGTCGGGCTTGGCGTTGACGTTGCCCGGGAAGGCATTGGCGATCGACACCAGCTTGCCGTTCACTTCCGGGCTCATCAGGTAGGACACCAGCTTCCAGGCTTCGGCCTTGTGATCGGAGGAGTTCGAGATGCCGATGCCCCAGGAGGCATAGGGCAGCCCGCGCTTGCCGTCATAACCATCGACCGCCGGCAGCGCCGAAATGCCGAAGTTCAGCTTGGGGTTCCGCTCGCGGATCAGGTTGATGTGGGCCAGCGAGTCGATCATCATGCCGACGCGGCCGTTGACGAATTCTTCGACCTTGTCCTGTTCCTTCTTGGCGAAGATGCCGGGCGAGATGACGCCGGCGTCCTGCAACGACTTGATATAGTCGAGCGTGCCGACGACCGAGGCATTCTCCAGATCCGGCTTGCCGTCCTTCAGCATCGAGGCGCCCGAGGCCCAGACCCAGCTCATCACGTCGTTCTGGATGCCGCCGGGGTTTTGCAGCGACAGGGGCAGGACCCAGCCATATTCGTTCTTGTCGGCATGGGTCATCTTCTTGGCCGCGTCCATGAACTCGGTCCGGGTGGTCGGCATCTTGTCGACGCCATCCGCCTTGGCCATGTCGAGGTTGACAAAGACCGGGTAAACGAAGGAGGCGAGCGGGAACATCACGCTTTTCCCGTCGACCTTGATGATGTCGGCGATCTGGCTTTGATCGTAGTTGGCGTCCTTCATCAGGTCGTCCATCGGGGCGATGGCGCCCTGCTTGGCCAGACCGTTGACCCAGGCGCCGTCGAGGCCCACGACATCGGACAGCGTGCCCGAGGCGGCGCCAACGACGATCTGGTCATGGGTCGCCGAATAGGGGCCGCTGACCAGATTGACCTTGATGCCGGGGTTGGCCTTTTCAAAGTCGTCCATGATGCCGCGCAGCGCGCCGGCGGGCATTTCGGGTTCCCACCACTGGATGAATTCGATGGTGGTGTCAGCCAGCGCGCCCGACGCGTAAAACGCAAGAACGGCAGCGGACGTCATCGTGGCAAGTGTTCTTTTGACGTTCATACTTTCCTCCCAGAAAAGCGGCGGTTCTTTCGATCCTCCCGAAGAACCCGCACAAATTAGGTCCCTTTTGAATCGATGTGTCAACGAAGATTTGGAGTCTTCCGGCGCGGATCGCCCATTTCAATTTGGAATTTATTCGTTCAAATATCTGATTTATAAGTATTTTGTGTGATAAACTTCGCAACAAATTTTTCTACATTTTTACATTACCTGTGGTGACTTATTTTTTTACTTTGCGAAAGAAATGAGGTGATTGCCGCAAGGGCCGCGCGTCGGATTCGCCTGACGCACGCTCATATCTGCGAAAAATGGAAAGGGCTCCGGCGACGGCGCAAAGTGTTGCGGTGCCAGAGATCAGGAATTGGGTCCAGATAGGCGGCGCCGGGCCGCGCACTTCACAAGAAGCCGCTCGCCGCAGCGCAAATCGGGTGGCCCCGGCCGGCCAATTCGCCGGGAAATCGCCTGCGCCGGGGCAGGCGTCCCGGCGCCGCGGTCTCAGATGGCGAGCAGGGTGCTCGGGCTGAAGAAATGCAGCTTGGCCACGTCCAGCGCCAGGTCGATCTTTTGCGCCGGGCGGATGGCGCTGGTGGACTCGAACTTCGCCACTGCGTTGGCCGCGCCGCTGAGGTCCTCCACGGCATCCGGGTCGCCCGAGTCGATGCGGACCGCATCGATGTTGAGGTGGACGATCAGTTCCGACCCCAGCTCTTCAATCGACTTCACCAGCGCCGGAATCGTCGGATGGCGGGCGCCAGAGTCCAGCTTGCTGTCAAACAGATCCTCCGGGCGGATGCCAAAGATTACCTGCTCACCGTCGTAACTCCGCAAGGTCGGGGATTTTTCGAAGGCCTGTTCGGGCACCGGAATGGAGAATCCGGGCAGCACGATGCGGTTTCCCTGCAGGCGGCCTTCGAACAGATTCATCGAGGGTGAGCCGATGAAACCCGCCACGAAGACATTCGCCGGCCGGGTGTACAGCGTCTTGGGCGTATCGACCTGCTGCAACACACCGCCTTTGAGAACGGCAACCCGGTCGCCCATCGTCATGGCCTCGGTCTGGTCGTGGGTCACATAGATCGTGGTGACCCCCAGCTGGCGCTGCAGGCTGGCGATCTCGGCCCGCATCTGCACCCGCAGCTTGGCATCCAGGTTCGACAGGGGCTCGTCCATCAGGAAGGCCGCCGGTTCGCGCACCATGGCGCGCCCCATCGCCACCCGCTGGCGCTGCCCGCCCGACAGGGCCGCAGGCTTGCTGCCCAGCAGCGGTTCCAGTTGCAGGGTCTTGGCAATCTCGTGGACCCGCTTGGTCCGCTCGGCCTTGGGCTTGCCCGCCAGCTTCATCGAAAAGGCGATGTTGTCGAAGACGGTCATGTGCGGGTAAAGCGCGTAGCTTTGAAAGACCATCGCGATGTCGCGATCCTTCGGCGCGAAATCCTCGACGTTTTCCCCGCCGATGCTGAGCGTCCCGCTGGAGATTTCCTCAAGCCCCGCGATCATGCGCAGCGCCGTCGACTTGCCGCACCCGGAGGGGCCGACAAGGATCAGGAACTCGCCGTCGCGGACCGTAAGGCTCAGATCCTTGATCACATGGTATCTGCCCCCGAAGGTCTTGCAGATCTTGTCCAACACCACTTCAGCCATGAAACTTCCTCCGCTTTGCCCAGAGTCGCCCCTTGATCAAGGCGACCTCCCCCTGGTGCGACGCACCCGCACAAAGGGGCGAAATTCAGCATAAAAGTCAACGAAAGATTCCAGGTGTTTTCGGCAGAAAACGAGGGCATCCGCGACGTATATGCTGCAACACTATGTTATATAACGATTTATATCGTATTTCACATTCTACGCATGACATTATATTTTTTTACATGCGTAATGTTATTCGCGACGGCGGCAGCTTGGGCGCAAGTCACCGGTCGGATGGCACGACGGGCACAGGCTGCGGCGCATCCGCGCTGCCAAGGCGCGCAAGGCAGGCGGCAAGGTCCGGCAGGGCCTTGCGCCCGCCGTGGCCCGTGACCGAGATTGCAGCGGCGGTGTTGGCGAAGAGTGCGCTGGCCAGCGGCGACTTCCCCTGCGCCAGCGCAAAGGCATAGGCGCCGTGAAAGCAATCGCCGGCGCCCGTGGTATCGACCGCCCGCACCTTGAGGGCCGGGATGTGCCAGACGGTGTCATCGCCCGCCTGCCGGACATAGATCCCCTGCTCGCCCCGCGTCAGGATCACCGCGGAGCGGTCCTGCGCCCAAAGCTGGCGCAGGATCGCCGCCGGGTCGCTCTCTCCGGTCTGGGTCTGGCCAAAGGCGTAGGGCAGGACCAGATGATCCGCGCAGGCCAGCAGGGCCTCGGTCGGTGCGCCGACGCTCCATTCGATATCCGCCACGATCGCCAGCCCAAGGGCGCGCGCCCGCGCCACGACCGCATGGGAATGGAAGGCATAGCCGTCGATCAGCAGGACCTTCGCCTGGGTCAGCACCGCATCGGGCAGGGTGGCGGAGGTGCCGACCGGCACGTCGTCGTCATAGGCGATGAATCGGTCACCGTCCGAGCCGACCGTGATCGTCGCCCGGATGGGGCTGGCATCGGCCCGGCGCGGCGCAAGGGAGATGTCAACGCCATGCGCGGCAAGTTCGCGCCCCGCCGCGTCGTCCCCGGATGCATCCGCCAGCCAGCCGATGAAGCCCGCACTTCCCCCCAATGTCGCCGCCGCGACCAGCGCGGTGGCGACATTGCCGCCATGATCAGTCAGGCGACCGGTCACCTTGCCCTTTCCAGCCGTCAGCGGGCGATCGACATAGAGAATCACGTCGATCGAGATTGCGCCGAAACCCAGAATCTGCAGGGGACCGGTCATCTTTTCACAGGCCCGCGGCTTTCAGCGCGGCTTCCGGCGGCATCAGGTCATGAATGACCGCCTTGAAGGCCTTGGCGGCCTTGGTCGTATCGCCATGGCCCCAAAGGTTGCGCCCGACGATGGCGCCCTTGGCTCCGGCCCGCAGCGCATCGGCGGTCTGGTGCAGTGCGGCCAGCAGCGTGTCGGTCTTCGGTCCGCCGGCAATGACGATCGGCACCGGGCAGGAGTCGACCGTCTCCTTGAAGGAGTCGAAATCGCCGGTGTAGCCGACCTTGATGACATCCACCCCGGCCTCGAAGCCGATCCGCACCGCATAGGCGATCTCGTCCGGCGTGAAGACGATCTTGCCGCCATCGCTGAAGTCTCGCGGGTAGACATGGGCCACGACGGGCATTTCATAGCGGGCGGCGGCGTTGACGGAATCGGTCAGCCAGCGGATATAGCCGCCCTCGGTATTGCCGCGCACCGGGATGGCGACGGCCAGGGCATCGGCGCCATAGCGCACCGCATCCTCCGGCGTGGCGATCAACTGGCTGATCCGGTCATCGGCGGTAAAGCAGCCCGCTTGAATGACCAAAGCCGCCTTGCCGGCATATTGCGACCAGAGATGCTTGGCAGCCCCAGGCTGGATCGTGACGTAATCCGGCTCTCCCGCCATGACGCGGGCCAGCGCTTCGGGCAGATTCTTCAGCCCGCCTTCACGGACATTGCCGTAGCCGACAAAGTGATCCACCGCGCCGCCGAACAGGCGGCCCGACGGATGCGAAAACAGGCGAGACAGGCGAACTTTGGTTCCAAGGCCCATAGCAGAGCAATCCCTTCATGACATTTGCTGTGATGTTGCGAAAGCCTAACCCAAGATAAACATAACACTCAATCTTCCGAATCCTTTCGTTTAAAGATTGATATCCGGGCAAAATGCCGTAGATTTGCGAGAACTTTTGAAACGCCATCGCCAGGGCTGTCGAATTTCGCAAGATCGCGCCGACCCTTGGCCTGACTGGAGCCGACATGCTTGCCGAACAGCGCCGCCATCAGATCATCCTGGAACTTCAGCGCGCCGGGCAGATTCGCACCGCCCAGCTGGCGGAGGATTTCGGCGTTTCCGAAGTCACCATCCGGTCTGATCTGGAGATTCTGGATGCCAAGAAGCAGCTGATCAAAACCCATGGCGGTGCGATTGCCGTGCCGCTCGATTCGCCCTCCGCCGCCTTTGATGAACGGATGCGCCGCAACTTCGACGCGAAGCGGCGCATCGCCCAGGCGGCGGCGCGGCTCATCACCGACAACCAGTCGCTGGTCTTTGACAGCGGATCGACCCTGATGCAGGTCGCCATGCATATGACGCCGGTGGAAAATGTCGTGGTGGCGACCACGGCGATGAACATCGCCCAGCATCTGATGTACCGGCCGGGGCTCGATGTGCACATGATCGGCGGGCGGGTGTTTCCCGGCACGGTCAGCACCATCGTGGCCGACGCCGACCGCGCTGTGGGCGGCCTTGTGGCGCATCAGGCCTTTGTCAGCGCCCATGCGATTGATCCGGCCTTTGACGTGGTGGATGTCAACGAAGACGTGGCGCGGACCAAGCGCAACCTGGTGCGGATGGCCCGGCGGGTCATCCTCGTCGCCGATTCCAGCAAATGGGACATCGAAGCCACCTCCAAGGCGTTTTCCTGCGCTCAGGTCGATATGATCATCACTGACAGCGACATGCCTCATGCGATCCGCCTCCGGCTGGACAAGCTTGGGGTCGAAGTGCGTTACGTCTGACCAAGCGCGTCGTGTTTGGAAAAGGCCAGGGTTGCGGCCCCGACCAGACCGGCTTTCGCGCCCAGATCGGCCCGCAGGATCGGAACCCCGCGATAGGCTGTCATCGCCCTGACCTCCACCACGCTGCGAATCCCGCCGATCAGCAGGTCGAAGGCATTGGCGAGGCCGCCGCCAATCACCACGACATCGGGCGAGAAGAGGTGCAGCAGATTGGTGATCCCGATGCCAAGCCAGCGCGCCTCCTGTGCGACGAGGGTCTTGGCCACCGCATCGCCGCGCCGCGCCGCCTCGACCACGGCGCGGGCCCCCGGGCGCCCCTCTTCCGCTTGCAGCTCGCCGATCAAGGCACCACCGGGTAGGGCCGCCGCGGCGTGGCCAAACAGCCCGAGCGCCGTGCCGGACGCGAAAGCCTCGAAACAGCCGACCGATCCGCAAAAGCATTTGGGGCCGCTCTCCGAAATGGCCATATGGCCGATTTCTACCGCGAGACCCCGGTGGCCGTGAAAGATCTTGCCCTCCGAGACCAGCCCACCGCCGATGCCGGTGGAGACGGTGATGAACAGCACCGTCGAATGCCCCCGCCCGGCCCCAAAGCGCCATTCGCCCAAAGCGGCCATGTTGGCATCATTGTCGAGCGCCACCGGATGGCCGAGCCGGTCCGACAGAAGCCGCGCAATCGACACATCGCGCCAGCCTGCCAGTGTCGGCGGCGCAATCATCAGCCCCGCCGCAGGGTCCAGCGGGCCGGGAGCGCCAAGGCCGATGCCGGCAATCCCGCCGTCAGCCCCGGTTGCCAGCAACTGACCCGCCAGCCCGGTCATCTGATCCAATATCACCTCGACGCCGCCTGATGCCTTGGTCGGGACCGTCAGCGCCTGGTGCACGACGCCATCGCGCGTGACCAAAGCCGCCCGCAGATCGGTCCCGCCCAGATCAAAGGCCAGCGCCGCCCGTGTCATGTGGCAGGACCTGACAGGTCGCGCAGCCAGGCGATGCGCCCGGCCAGATCCGGGTCGCCAAAGGCCAGCGACCCCAGAACGACGGTTTGCGCCCCGGCCTTGCGCAGCTTCGGCACGGTGTTTTCCCGGATGCCGCCGTCCGCCGCGAGAATGATGTTGGGCCGTCCGGCCTGGTCGATCAGCCGGCGCGCCTCCTGCAGGCGGTCGCAGGCATTCTCGGCCAGGGACTGACCTTTGACGCCGATTTTGGTGCCGAGCAAAGTCACCATCTCGACATGGGGCAGGAAGGGTGTGATCGCCTCGACCGGGGTTTCCTGGCGCAGGACCACGCCGCCCATCACCCCCGCGTCGGCGGCCATCTGCAGGGCCCGCAGGCCTGCCTGCCCATTTTCGGCATGAACCGATATCAGGCTGGAACCGGCTTCGATGAACTGCTGCATCTGCGCCTCGACGCAATCCGCCTCGACCATCAGATGGACATGGATCGGCACGGCGGTCTTCCTGGCGATTTGCGCCACCAGATCGGGGAAGAACAGATAGCCGGGCGCGAACCGGCCATCGGCCACGTCGATGTGGTGCAAGTCGGCAAGGGTCTCGATCCGGTTGAGGTCCCGTTCCAGATTGACCAGATCGGCCGACCAGGTTGAAAACTCGGCCAGGAACCGGTCGCGCGGCAGGGCTGCAATGGCTTGGGCATGGTTGGCGATCACGATGGGCTCCAGTTTTGTTCGGCCAGAAAGGCCGCGATGGCGGCGCGCACTTCGGCTTGATGACGGTTGCGGTCGTCCGCCTTGGGCGTCACGCGGACAAGGCGGGCTTGCGGGATGGTCGCGGCCAGAAGTTCCGCACTTTCCATCGGATGGACGGCATCCCGGGCGCTGCCGATGACCAGACAGGGCAGGCGGAGGGCCGCGACCTGCGCTGGGCTGACCCCCGGCGCAAGGGTCGCGATGTCCTGCAGGACCTCCGCGAAAGCTCGGGCGTTCGGCCGTTCGGCATAGCCCAGGATCGAGGCGAGGTTGTCCGGGCTTTCCTTGGCCAGCCACAGGCCCGTCGCACTGGCGCGAAAGCTGGCGGCGGCGGCTTGCGGGTCGAGGCGCTGCAACAGGGCCGCCATTTCGGCCACCGGCCCCATGTTGGGCGGGGCGGCGGCAAAGGTCCAGGCCGGGCGGATCAGGATCAGCGCCCGCACCCGTTCCGGGTGATGACAGGCCAGATGCAGCGCAATCGCGGCGCCCATGGAGATCCCGGCGGCAACAAAGCTTTCCGGCGCGCCGGCCAGCACATCAGCGGCGAACATCGGGATCGTGAAGGGGCGATCAGGACCAAGCGGCGTGGCATCGTGGCCCCGGCAAGCGAGGGTCAGCCGGCTCAGCCCGGTCCCCTCCGGCCAGTTCTGCGCCACCTGATCGGTGCCGCCACCCAGGCCGTGCTGAAAGACCACGGTCCCGGCCATCACAGCAGCCCCCGCAGGAATTGCGCCACGGCGGGGGCTTCCTCTGCCTCAAGCCCATGGGTGACCAGCGGGCCGTCAAAGCCTGTGGCCCTGACCTGCGCCAGCAGATCGGCGAAATCGACCACGCCTTGCCCTGCCTTGGCAAACCGTCCGTCGGCGTGGCGATCCTTGGCATGGACCATGGCGATGGAGCCTGCTGCCGGCGCGATGGAGCGTGCGATGATCTCGCGCGCCTCCGCACGACTGGCGCGTTCAAAAAGGTTGGCAGGGTCAAACACGATCTTCAGGCGAGAGGAGCCCATCTCGGTGATCAGCCGCCGGGCATCGGCGGTGGAGGTCACGATATTGGCCTGCTCCGGCTCGATCCCCAGATCGACCTTGTGGGCCTCGGCCAGGTCCAGCGCCAGGGCGATTTCCGCAGCCATATCCGCCCAGGCGGTCGGGTCGGCGTTGCCCGGGTCATGCGCCCATTGGTCGGTGGGATGCCGGGTGCCGGTGCAAAGCGTGACAAGGCCGATGCCCGCGCCAGCCGCAACCCGGATCACGGTTTCCAGACCCTTCATGCCCGCGCGGCGCCGGACAGGGTCTGGATGCGCCATGTTGTAGGTACCCGACAGCGCCATAAGCGCCACGCCCTCCTGCCGACCGGCTGCGGCGATCCGGGCAATGACAGTTGCTTCGTCGGCAATCACCTCGGGCAAGGCGGGCAGGCCCGCACAGGCCAGGTTGAACTGCACGCAGTCATAGCCCGCCACTTTGGCCGCCCGCAGCACCAGTGCCGGATCGGTGCCCGCAAAGGTCTTGGCGAAGATCCCAAGCTGCATCACACCGCCCCTGTCACAGACTCCAGGGTCACCCTTTCGCCGGACTCGACCGAGCGCGCGATGGCCACCATCGCCTTGATCGAGGCGATGCCGTCCTCGACCCCCGCACCGCGCATCGGGGCGCCGTTCAGGACGGTGTCGGCCAGACCCTCCAGCTGGCGGCGGAAGAAATGGCCATCCGCGCCCAGCGGCCGGCGCGATGTGCCGTCCTTTTCGTGGAAGATATCAACTTCGGAGGACCGGAAATACCAAGGGTTGAAGGTCTTGGCGGTGACAGACCCATTCTCGCCGTAAAGCTGAAGCCCTTCATGCCAATCCATCCGCACCGCGACCGTCAGGTCAAGGTGACCCAGGGTCCCATTGGCGAACTCGGTCTCGACGAACCAGCAATAGGCGCCGAACCTTTCGGACAGGCGGGCGCGCACGGCGGTGATCTCACCGCAGAAAAAGCGGGCGGTGTCGACCAGATGCGAGCCATGCGCCAGCATGAAATACTGCCGCAGATCCGCCTTGGGGTTCCCCGAAGGCTTGCGGGCGAAAGCGCTGGTGATCGGCAGCGGCTGGATCGCGTCGGTGTTGGTGTAGCGGTGGGTGCTGTCGCAATACCAGGCCTTCAGCGCCAGGATCTGCCCCATCTCCTCCTGCACGAAGGCGCGGGCGTCCTGCAGGGCCGGATCAAAACGCTTCATGTGGCCGACCTGCAGGACCTTGCCCGAGGCCTTGACGGCAGCGGCCAGCGCCTGACCCTCCTCGATCGAGGTGCCGATCGGCTTTTCGCACAGCACATGCTTGCCCGCCTGCAGGGCCTTGATCGACATCGGCACATGATAGGCGTCCGAGGTGGCGACGATGACGGCCTCCAGATCCGGGTCGGCCAGCATCTCGTCATAATCGGCAAAGGTCTTGCGCGGGGCATGGGTCGCGGCCATCCGCGCCAGAAGGTCGGGCGCCGCGTCGCAGATGGCGTAAAGCTCGGCATTGGCGGCTTTGGTGCAGGATTGCAGATGGGCGAATTGCGCGATGGGGCCGCAGCCCAGGACGCCGACGCGCAGCAGGCGGTTTTCTTTGCGGATCATGCCGGCACCTTGGCGATATTCAGCCCACGCAGGGTCTGCAGGTTGGCGCGGACGGCGGCCGCCGGATCGGCGGCGGCGGTGTCGGATTCCTCCTCCACCACGATCCAGCCGTTGAAATCGGGCGCCTGGCGCACAGTGGCGATGACTTGCGCAATGTCGCAGCTGCCGGCCCCGAGCATCGCCCAAGTGCCCGTTGCATCGACATCTTTGAGGTGGACATAGCGGATACGGCCAAGGAACGCGCGCAGCGTGTCTTCCATCACCTGGCCGCCGCGCAGGATATGCCCGGTGTCGGGCACCCAGCCCACCCCTGGATCAAGCCGCGCAAAGATCTGGTCATAATCGGCGCGGGTGAAGAGCAGGGTGTTGTGGTGCGAGGAGGGGTGAACCGCGACCGTGACTCCAGCCTGCCGCCCGATCTCGGCCGCGCGGTTATAGACATCGGCCGCCACGTCAAACTTTGTCGCGCGCGGCCCCTCGGACATCACGGTGGCCGAGCCCATCGAGACCAGCGCCCCCGGGAAATGTGCTGCGAAATCAACCCAGCGGCGCGCGGCTTCAAGGTCCGCGCCGATCTGCGCCGGCTCGGTAAAGCCGCTGTCCGAGCCGAAGGCAAAGGACACCAGCGCCAGGCCGGCATCCGTCAGACGGCGCGCGAAGTCCTGCACCCGACCAGCGTAGGAGCCGATCATCACATCGGTGATCTCGATCCCGCCGTAACCGCCATCCGCGATGGCGCGGACCAGATCATCCGGCCCGCCGGTCCATTTGGCCCCCAACATTTCCCAGGTGAWGGTCTGGCAACCGTATTTCAAGGCGGGGCTGGTCATCTGAATGTCCTGATCTTGCGGGTTTTGGTCACGCCGGAGCCGTTGCAAAAAGTGGATTTGCAATCATGAATGGCAGGAAAGTTTCAGCGCGTGGCGATCGTCAAGCCTGACGTTGCGGGCCAATGCCCGCCGGGTGGAGGGGGCGGCGCAGGGAGTTTGTTTCCCGAAGGAAAGTGGTCCTATTTTCCCATCGATCTCACGGCGGTTCCTCCCTGTGACTTGAATGTACATAAGATAAAATGTTATCGCACGTCAACATTCTTTCTACACTGCGTTAAGCAAGCGCAGATCAGATTCGCAATCGTCGCTCGGGGAAGAGATCGGGTTCGGAACATGACACAGAAAAATCTACGGATCGGCGTTGTCGGATGCGGCAATATCTCGCTGGCCTACATGCGCAACGCCGCCCTGTTCGGCGGGGTCAAGATCACCGCCTGCGCGGACGTGTTCCCCGAGGCGGCGGCGCGGCGGGCGGCTGAGTTCGGGCTGCAAGCGATGGATGTCGACGGGCTGATGGCCGCACCCGACGTGGACCTGATCCTGAACCTGACGGTGCCTGCGGCGCATTTCGACATCTCGATGCAGGCGCTTGCGGCCGGCAAGCACGTCTTTACCGAAAAGCCGCTGGCGGTGACGGCCGAAGCGGGCCGCAAGCTTGTGGCCGAGTCGGCGCGTCGGGGCTTGGCGCTGGGTTCGGCGCCCGACACTTTCCTCGGGGCCGCCGGGCGCTGTGCCCGCCGTCTGATCGAAGGCGGCGCCATCGGCAACCCGGTGACCGGAACCGCATTCATGCTGGGCCGCGGGATGGAGCATTGGCATCCCGACCCCGGCTTTTACTACCAGCCCGGCGCCGGTCCGGTCATGGACATGGGTCCCTATTACCTGACCATGATGGTCAATCTGATGGGCCCGGTGCGCCGGGTTCAGGCGGTGGCCACCAGCGGTCAGGCCGAACGGCTGATCTCGGCCCCCGGTCCGAAGACCGGCACGACCTTCCCGGTGGGCACGCCGACTTCGGTCCTGTCCTTGCTGGAGTTCGCCTGCGGCGCCACCGTGACCTTCGGCGCCTCCTGGGACGTGTTCCGCCATTCCAACCATCCGATTGAATTGCACGGCACCAAAGGCTCGTTGCGCCTGCCCGACCCCGATACTTTCGGCGGGGTGGTGGCCCTGTCCGATCTTGGTGCTGCCTGGGCGGAAACCGATACTTCGACCATGACCTATGGCGCGGTGAACTGGCCGGTGGTGGACCCCGACCGGGCAAATTACCGGATGCTCGGCCTCGCCGATCTGGCGCGCGCCATCACCGAAGGGCGCAGCCCGCGCGCCTCGGGCGATCTTGCCCTGCATGTGCTGGAGATCATGGAGGCGATCCTGCGGGCCGGCGAGACGGGCATGGCTCAGACCATTGCAGGCGCGATTTCGCAGCCGGCGGAGCTGCGCGAGGACGAAGCGAGGAGCCTTCTGGCATGAGCGGCCTCGACGCCTCGGCCGCGGAGGCCCTGCGACAGGCGGCACTGACCGCGGCCGCGCCCGTCGAAACCCTCCCGCCCGAAGCGGCCCGGCAAGATTACCTGACGGGCTTCGCGCAATCGCAATGGCCGCTGGAAGAGGTGGGCGCAAGCTTTGAAACTTGGGCCGGCCCGATCCGGCTGCGGGTTTGGCGCGGAAGGGGCGCCCCGGAAAAGGCCGCGCCGGCGCTTTTGTACCTGCATGGCGGCGGCTGGGTGATCGGGGCGCCCGAAACCCATGAGGACATCTGCCGGACCTTGGCCAATCTTGTGGGCGGGGTCGTCATCTCGCCCGATTACCGGCTGGCGCCGGAGCATCCCTTTCCTGCGGCTCTGACCGATTGTGCTGCGGCCCTGCGCCATATTGTTGCGCGATCTGAAGGCCTTGGCATTGATCCCGCCCGGATTGCCCTGGGCGGCGACAGCGCGGGCGGCAATCTGGCAGCCGTTCTGGCCTTGATGGCGCGCGACGGTGACGTGCCGCCGGTCGCAGCCCAGTTGCTGATCTATCCGGTGACGGATCAGCGCCAGACCTCCGAAAGCTACCGGCGCTGTGCCGAGGGGTTCGGCCTGACGGCAAAGGCCATGCAATGGTTTCGCGGCCATTATATCCCGGACCCGGCCCTGTGGTCGGACTGGCGCGCCTCGCCGCTCTGCGCCGCCGCGCTGGAGGGGGTGGCCCCCGCCTTCGTCGTTCTGGCGGGCCATGACGTGCTTTTTGACGAGGGCGCCGCCTACGCCGCGCGTCTGGCCGCCGAGGCGACGGCTTCGGTGCGGATCTGGCCGGGTCAGATCCATGGCTTCCTCTCGATGGGCCGCGACATCCCGCAAGCCGAGGAGGCCCTGAGTGCCCTGGCCAAAGCCTGGCGCGCGCTCGACCTCGCCGTCCTCCGCCCGGAGGCCTAGGCCGAATCCCGCATCATCAAGGTCGCCTCAAGGGTCAGCTTGCGCGCCGGGGTCACCTTGCCCACATCGACCTCCTCGATGCGTTTCAGCAGGATCTCCACGCTTTTCGCCGCGATCTCCGGCGCGTTCTGCGCCATCGTGGTCAGCGACGGGCAGGTGTAGCGGCTGAGCGGATGGTCATCATGGCCGGCGATCCGGATATCGCAGGTGTCGCCGCGCCCGATCTTCAGGCCGGCCTGACAGGCGGCGGCCATCGCCCCAAAGGCAAAGCGGTCGTTGGCGCAGAGAAGGGTCTTGCCCGGCAGCCCGCCCCGCCCGAGGATCTTCTGCATCTGCTCGTAACCCAGCCGCTCGAACTCCCACGACACCGGGGCGTCGCAGTCGATCACCAGGGGCGAGTGCCCTTCCTTGATCATGGTCGCCCAATAACTGTTCTGCCGCTCGCCCGAGTTTTCGTTGACGCGCGGCACTTCAAGAAACACCGGCGGTTCGCCGGAGCGGCACAGGTATTGCACCATGGCGGCCACGCTTTGGGCATTGTCGTTGCCGACATAGGGCAGATCAATGCTGGCCGGGGTGTCAAAGCAAACGACCGGAATGGCGTCGGTCAAGCGTTGCAGCACCGAAGGCTGTGACCTCTCCCCCAGAGGCGCCACGATCGCCCCCGCGACCTTGAAGGCAAGGAGGGTCCGGATCGCCTCTTCCTCCAGCTCGGGGCGGGAGTGGCAGGAAATCTGGATCGGCCAGTAGCCCTTGGCGCGCAGTTCCAGTTCCAGCAGGGTCACGACCTGCACATAGAACGGGTCGGACATCGTGGGCACCAGAATGCCGATGTTGCGCGTCCGCTTGCGGTTCAGGTGGCGGGCGAACATGTTCGGTTCGAAGTTCGACTTCTTCAGCGCCACCTCGATCCGCTTGCGGGTCACCTCCTTGACCGTCATCGGATCGTTGAAATACTTGGACAAGGTGGGGCGCGAAACGCCGCAGACTGCGGCAAAGTCATTCATCGAATTATAGATCTTCTTCGCCATCGGAGAGCCTTTTCGCCTTTTCAGCCGCGGGGATGGGCCAAGGGATGGCGACCATTTCTTACCTGGAGCTGCAAATTTTGCGAATGTGGAAATATTTGCAAGGGGAAATGGAAACTTCCTGAAAAAATTCTTCCGCGCCCATCACGATTGCGCTTCTTCGTCAGCATTCTCGGCATGAGGCCCGGCGGCGTGAAACGAGTTCTGAAAGGCACAACCGCAAAGGTCACGACGGCCAGCGTGACCCTTGCGGGATTTTGGCTCAGCCGCGGCGGCGGCCTTTCGCGCTCCATTCCGACAGATACATCCCGGCGGCGATGGCGATGCCTTGCAGGATCATCTGGTTCGAGGTGGGCAGGCCGATCATCTTCAGCGACTGGTCCAGCTGGATCAGGAACAGCGCGGCCCCGGCCACCGCCACCATGCTGCCGATGCCACCGCTGATCGCGGTACCGCCCAGCACGGCGGCAGCGATCGGGGCCAGCAGATAGGGGGCGCCCACGTCCTGGGTCGGGTTGCGGATGAAGCCGGCCAGAAGCATCGCCATCAGCGCGTAAAGGAATGAGGCCAGGATATAGGCGCCCGCCTGATAGCGCATGATCTCGACCCCGGTGGCATGGGCGGCGCGGGGATTGGCACCGACCGCCTCGAACCGGCGGCCGGGCAGGGTCTTGCGCAGCAGGAGTGTGATGACGGCCAGAATGACCAGCGCCAGCCAAACCGAGGCGGGAATGCCCAGAACCCGGGCCGAGCCGAGGTCGGCCAGCGCCGGCGGCACTTTGGATTCCGCGGCCAGCCCCTGACGATACCACAGGTTCAGCCCGGTCACGACAGCGCCCATGGCCAGGGTCACGATCAGCGCGTTCAGCTTCAGGACTGCGACCAGAAGCCCGTTCACCGCACCCACGGCCAATGCCACCGCGAAAGCCGCGGCCATCGCCGGAAGCAGCCGCGCATCGCTGCCCTGCGACACGCCGACCAGAACCGAGCAGGAGATCGACACGATGGCCGGCACCGAAAGGTCGATCCCGCGCGCCATGATGACGCTGGCCTGCCCCATAGCTGCGATCGTCAGGAAAGCGGCGAAGGGAATGATCGACATTAGGGTTCCCGGATCGACACTGCGCGGCAGGAAGATCGCGCAAGCGGCCAGCAGGGCGGCCAGTGCGATCCAGATCGCGACAAAGCGCATCTGCAGGCCGAAGCCGGGGTTCTGGCGCTTGGCGGGCAGATCGCCGCTGAAGGTGGAGATATCGCTGGGCATCTTGGTCTCCAGTTTGGGGGATTTGTCGGACATCGGCCTCACTCCGCCGGGATCGCGCGGCGGCCACGGGTGCGGCGGCGCAACAGGCGACGCAGGCCGCGGTCGAACTCCGCGAGGCCGGAGTAAAGAAAGATCGCAAGCAGGGTCATCAGGCCCGAGGTGATCACCCCGACCGAGGCTGAAAGCCCGAGGATCGATATCACGTTGACCATCAGCGTGAAGAAGAAGGCCCCGAACAGCGCCCCGCCGAAAGACCCGCGCCCGCCCGATAGCGCGGCCCCGCCCAGAACCGCCGCGGCGATGCTGTTGAGGGCGAAGTTCTGCCCGACGGTCGGGTGGCCGACGCCGACCTGAGCGCCCAGAAACAGCCCGGCGATCACCGTGGTGACCGAGGCGAGGACATAGGCGCGCAGCTGCACGAAGTTGACCCGCACGCCGTTGCGCCGGGCGGCCTCCTCACGAAAGCCCACGGCCTTGACCTCCAGCCCGGAACGGGTGCGGTGCAGCCACCAGTCGCCGGCCAGAACCAGAAGGATCAGGGCGACGCTGGACAGCGGCAGGAAGCCGATCTTGGCATTCAGCACCGCGTTCAGCCCGGCGTTGATCGCCCCGCCCGGCGTTGGCCGCAGGATCAGGGCGACGCCCTGCAGGACCGACAGCATGGCGATCGTGGTGATCACCGCGTTGATATGGGCAAAGCGCACCAAGGCGCCGTTGACCAGCCCGACCAGCGCGCCCATCGCCAGACAGGCCAGCAGGCCAAGGATCAGCAGACCCGTCGGCGCCCCCGTGGCCAGAAGGACGGATTCCACCACCACCGTCAGGCTCATCAGCGAGCCGACTGAAACATCCAGGCCCCGCACCAGAAGCACGTGCAATTGCGCGATGGCCACCAGCCCCACCGGCGCCGCCGCCTGCAGCAAGTGCTTGATGTTGATGCCCTTGAGGAAGACATCGCTTTCCGCCGCCGCAAACCCGCCGACCAGCAGGGTCAGCACGGCCAGAAAGACCAAAGGCACCCACCAGATCGCACTGCCATTGACCAATGTGGCAAAGCCCCGCGACAGGGTCGAGCCCGCCTCCTCCACCCGCACCGCTTTCGCGTCGCGCACGGTCAGGAAGGAGGAGACGATCTTCTCTTCGGTCACATCCTCCCCCGTCAGCTCCTTCACGATCCGGCCGCGGGAAAAGACCAGAACCCGGTCGCAGATCCCCGCCAGCTCCTGCGCGTCGGAGGAGTTGACGATGCAGGTGCCCTCGGTCCGGATATTCTCGCGCACGGCGCGGTAGATCTCGTGGCGGGCGCTGGCGTCGACGCCCTGGGTC
Organism: Rhodobacter sp. P2_H5; assembly: GCF_056403335.1. Lineage (NCBI taxonomy): Bacteria > Pseudomonadati > Pseudomonadota > Alphaproteobacteria > Rhodobacterales > Rhodobacter > Rhodobacter sp. P2_H5. The sequence goes on from NZ_JBFUFS010000012.1 coordinate 66,572, forward strand.
GGCTCGTCGATCAGGATGGCCTTGGCGCCGCTGCGGAAACTGCGCGCCAGCACTGCTTTCTGTTGGTTGCCGCCCGAAAGGCCGATCACCGGCACATCAAGGCTGGCTGCCACGACGCCGAAATCCTGCTTCATCTCTTGCGCCTTGGCGCGCTCAGGCTCGGCGCGCAACAGGCCCGCTGCGGAGAAGCGGTCCAGCAGCGACAGGACCATGTTCTTTTGAACGCCGAGATCGGGGAAGATCGCCTCGCCCTTGCGGTCGGCGCTGAGAAACAGCACCCCGCAGCCCAAAGCCGCGCGGGGGGAGGTGAAATCGACCGGAGCCCCGGCGCAGAGGACCGATCCGCCCGCCTCCTCCAGCCCGACGAGGGCGCGCAGGGCCTCGCGCTGGCCGTTGCCCTCGGCCCCGGCAAAGCCGAGGATCTCGCCGGCATGGGCGGTGAAGCTGACATCGTGGAAGGCATCGCCGCCCAGGCCCTGCACGGTCAGAATCGGCCTGTCCATCCGGCCCGATTTCGGGGGATATTCGCTGGTGATGTCGCGCCCGACCATCAGGCGGACCAGATCCTGTTCGGAGAGGTCGGGGGTGATCGGGAAGGTGCCGCGGTGCACGCCGTCGCGCAGGATCGACACGCGGTCGGCCAGATCCAGAATCTCGGGCAGGCGGTGGGAAACATAAAGGATGCCGGTGCCCTGCGCCGTCAGGCTGCGGATGATCGCGGTCAGCTTGCGCACGCCCTCCATGTCGAGGGTCGAGGTGGGTTCATCCAGCAAAAGGACTTTCGGTTTGGAGATCAAGGCTTTGACGATCTCGACAAACTGCCGGTGCGCCGGGGTCAGGTCCGCGACCAGGGCCCGGGCCGGGATGCCGACGTCATAGGGCCGCAACTGCGCCTCGGCCCAGGGGACCATCTGGCCGAAGGGCACGCTGCCGGGCTTGGCCGCGAAATAGAGGTTCTGCGCCACGGTCATCTCAAGGATCAGGCTGTCGTCCTGATAGACGGTCGCCAGACCCAGATCATGCGCCAGACGTGGATCGGCGGAGGTCAGGGGCTTGCCGTCGATCTCCACCCTTCCGCCATCGGGCGTCACCGTGCCGGAGGCCAGCTTCATCAGCGTGCTTTTGCCCGAGCCGTTCTCGCCCAGGATGGCATGGACTTCGCCTGCCAGGCATTCCAGGCTCACCTCATCCAGTGCGCGCACGCCGGGATAGGTCTTGGATACCGCTTCAACCTTCAGGACGGTCTTGGTCATGATCTTTCTCGCCGGTCAGAGGGAAAGTGAAACCCGGCGGCCCGCGGTCAGGGGCCGCCGGGTCGGGATCACTTGGCGAACATCGCCTTCAGCGTGTCGGTGTCGACGAGGGTGGAGACCGAGGTTTCCATCGGCAGGTCCTTGTTGCACTGACCCTTGACCACCGGCTTCATCTTGAAGGGCACGTTGATATGCGCATCGACCGGGGTGCCGGCGATCGCCATCATCGCCGCGGTCAGGGCAAAGCGGGATTGGAAGTTCTGGCCCGAGGAGTAGTAGATCTTGAACTTGTCATTGGCCGCGGCTTCCCAGTCGCAGAACAGGCCCTGTTCGTCAGTCCGCAGGGCGGCGACAAAGTTCATCGGCTTGTTGGCGGCCTGATAGGCGCGCACTGCACCGCGGAAACCATCGGCATATTCATAGATATAGCCGTCCACCGGGTCGAACTGCGACAGGGCTGCGGTCACAGCGGTCAGCGTGCCTTCCTGGGTCCAGTTGGTGTCGAGTTTCGCCACCACTTTCACGCCGTCATGGGCAGCCGCTTCCTTTTCGGCGCAGGCCTGCCAGGCGGCCGACAGCGGGTTGCCCGGGGTGCCGCCCAGGGCCACGATGTTCTTGGCATCGGCATTGCCATCCAGCACGGCTTTCACAAAGCCCGCGCCGAGGCCGCAGATGTCTTCCGAGATATTGGCGAGGTAATCGGTCCCCGCCGTGCCCGCCTCGGTCCCGTTGTGCAGGACGACCTGGATGCCGGCCTCCTTGGCCTCCTGGATCGCGGGCAGAAGGGCTGCGCCGGCATCGGCAAAGACCACGATCGCGTTCACGCCCTGCGAGGTATAGGCCTGAATGTCCGAAATCGCCTTCGAGGCGTCGCCGCCCGCCGAGGTGTACTGGATCTTGCCGATCTCGGGATAGGTCAGCGCCTGCAAGATGAATTCCATCGCCGTCACCCGGCGCCAGACGTTTTCGCCAAAGCCGTCGGCATAGGCCACGGTCAGCTTGCCGCCGGTGCCGGTCTCGCAGCCGTTGTTCTTCCAGCATTCCAGCGCCTTGGCGCGCAGCTCCGGCGTCACCGGTGCGGCGGCGCGCTTGAAGGCCTCGACCAGGACCGGGTTGGCGTCGGTCGTGCCAAGGCGCGACATCATCATGTCTTCGGCCGTGTCAGACAGGGCCATCGTCGGCGCCATCAGCGGCGTCATCCCTGCAACGGTTGCCGCGGCCAGAGCCAGTTTCCATCCGTAAGTCATTTCGAACTCTCCTCTCCTGTTGATCTTTTCCCGACCGGGGGAGCGCTTCGCAGCGCCGCACCGCGACAGCCTGACCAAGGCCCCAGAGGGCACCTTTTCGCGGCTGTCGGTTGTGGTCTCTCCCGAGGCTGTCTTACGTGCGGCCTCCTCGCCGTCACGCGTTCAGATGGTAATACCGTAATACAGCATTACGATATTTGGCAAGAAGATTCTCCGCCCCGGGCTTTGGGCTGCTTTTGCAGGGGCGAAGACGCCGGCGTTGCCTCAAAGACGGCGCTCCGACCGGATCGGAGCGCCGTTCGGGCGAGGGCGTGCAAGGCAGCGGTCAGGGCCGGGGCGGGGATGCCATCGGCGGGTAGTCGGTGTAGCCCCGCGTGCCGCCGGTGTAGAAGGTCGCGGGATCGGGCGGCGTCAAAGCGGCGCCGGCACGGAAACGCGCGATCAGGTCGGGATTCGAGATGAACAGCCGGCCAATCGCGATGAGGTCGGCGCGCCCGGCATCCAGCGCGGCCTGCGCCGTTGTGGCATCGAAACCGCCGGCCAGAAGCAGGCGGTTGCGGTAGGTCTGGCGGAAGAGATCGACGAATCCATCCGGGATGCCCGGTTGGCCGAGTGTGGTCTGGTCGCTGAGATGGACATAGGCCAACGCGCGGCCGGAAAGTTCCTGCGCCATGGCAAGCCAGGTCTCTGCTTCATCGTCAAAACGCGGCATGTCGCCATAGCTGCCGAAAGGCGCCAGCCGGATTCCGGTGCGCTCGGCCCCGATGGCGGCTGCCACGGCATCAAGGGTTTCCAGGGGAAAGCGCAGGCGCGCGGCGATGCTGCCACCGTAGCGGTCCTCACGGGTGTTCAGGCCGCCATTGATGAACTGCTCGAACAGATAGCCGTTGGCGCCGTGAATCTCGACACCGTCAAAGCCGACCGCGATCGCGTTGCGGGCGGCCTGAACGAAGCTTTCCGTGACCTGGGGGAGCTCCGCCGCACTCAGCGCGCGTGGCGGGCTGCAGGGCACCGGGCCAGCCGTGCCCGAATCGTCAAAGCCCCAGGCGTTGATTCGTGCCGTGACCGCCACCGAACTGACCGGGGCCCCGCGATCCGGCTGCAGCGAGACATGGCTTTGCCGGCCGACGTGCCAGAGCTGGCAGAAGATCTTGCCGCCCTCGTCATGCACGGCGGTCGTCACGCGCTGCCAGCCTGCCAGCTGATCAGGCGCGTAGATGCCTGGCGTGAAGGCATAGCCCCGGCCCTGCACGCTGACCGGGGTGCCCTCGGTTATGATGAGACCGGCCCCGGCGCGTTGCCGGTAATAGAGCACCGTGTCGTCATCCGGAGCGAGGCTGATGGCCCGCGAGCGGGTCATCGGGGCCATCACGACATGATTTTTCAGGGCCACCGGCCCGAGCCGGTAGCTGTCAAACAAGGAAGGCATGAGCGTGACCCTTTGGAAGCGCGCTATTGCGCCAGATATCCGCCGTCGATGACCAGTTCCGCCCCGGTCATGAAGCTGCTTTCGTCGCTGGCCAGGAAAAGGGCGCCATTGGCGATCTCACGCGGGGTGCCGGCCCGTTTCATCGGCGTGACCGAGACGACGAAAGCGTTGATCCCGGGGTCCTGGCTTTGGGTCAGGGGCGTGTCGATGAAGCCCGGCGCCAGCGCGTTGACCCTGATGCCGTCGCCGACATAGGTGATCGCCGCGTTCTTCGACATGATGCCGACGGCGCCCTTGGTGGCGTGATAGACATGCGCGCCGCCCACCGCCGCATTGCCCCAGATCGAGCTGATGTTGACGATCGAGCCCGCCTTTTGCACCTTCATCGGCGCAATCACCTCGCGCATGCCAAGGAAGACGCCGGTCTGGTTGACCCGCACGATCCGCTCCCAATCGGCCAGCGACAGATCCGCCAGCGCCTCATAGGCGATGATGCCGGCGTTGTTGACCAGAATGTCGATGCGGCCATGTTTGGCGAGGATGCCCGAGACGACGGATTTCCAGCTCGCCTCGTCGCCGCAATCCAGGACCACGCCTTCGACCCCCGCCGGATAGACCGCCGGGTTCGAGGTCGAGGCCGCGATGACGATCGCGCCCTCTTCGGCGAATCGCTCTACGATGCCCAGACCGATTCCCCGCGATGCGCCGGTGACCAGTGCCACTTTGCCCTTCAATCTCATGTCATTCTCCTCCCATGTTGCCCGTCGCCCCGATTCGTCCGGCTCTTTTCCTCCGCCCGCCATCGGGAGACTTCCTGAATGACCGTAATACGGTATTATAATCCGGTAAAGTGCGATTCTTGACCCGGGTCGCACATCGGGCCGCAGAAATATGTTGCGGGACGGAGCAAGCGGGTATATCGATTCAGGCAGGCAGTATTACCGTAATACAGTATGCGGGCGCTGCGCCATATCAGATGGAGGGGGCAAGACGTCTTGGCCTGACGCCGCCGCTGGCGGGACCGCAGGGAGAGAACTGTCTGCCCGAAAAGGGGAGGAGACAACATGACTGAAGGGCAATCCAAGGGTCTCGACGGCCTTGAGCTGGACGTTGCGATCATCGGCGCCGGGGTGGGCGGGCTTTACGCCCTCTACTGCCTGCGCGAAAAGCTGGGGCTGAATGTCCAGTCCTTCGACATGGCCAGCGGCGTTGGCGGCACCTGGTTCTGGAACCGTTATCCCGGCTGCCGGGTGGATACGGAATCGACCGTCTATACCTATTCCTTCGACCTCGACATGTTTCAGAACTGGCATTGGTCTGAACGCTATGCCCAGCAATCCGAGGTTCTGGCCTATATGAACGCGGTGGCCGACAAGCACGACCTCAAGCGCTCGATCAATTTCAACACCAAGATCGCCCGCGCCGCCTGGGACGAGGATTCCAAACGCTGGATCCTGACCACCGCCAAGGGCGAGACGGTGCGCGCGCGCTATCTGATCGAGGCGGTGGGGCTTTTGTCGTCGTCCTACGCGCCGAAATTCCCCGATCAGGACAAGTTCAAGGGACAGATCCTCGTCTCCTCGCAATGGCCCGAGGAGAACCCCGATCTGACCGGCAAGCGTGTGGCCGTGATCGGCACCGGATCGACCGGCATCCAGATCATCACCGCGATTGCCGCCAAGGTCGGCCATCTGCATGTTCTGCAACGCACCCCGCAATGGGTGGTGCCGCTGGGCATCGGTCCCTTCCCGCAAGAGGCGCGCGACCGGATCAAGCTGAACCCGACGGGTTTCCGCGACTGGGCGCTGAACACCGGCACCGTCTTTGGCTTCATCGAAAGCTCCACCTCTGCGCTGGCCGTGTCGGACGCCGAACGCGAAGAGCGCTACGAGAAGGCCTGGCAGAAGGGCAACGGCTTCAGCTTCATGCTGGAGACCTTCGCCGATATCACCGTCTCGGCCGAGGCGAACAAGACCGCGACCGATTTCATCAAGGCCAAGCTGGATGCAGCGGTCAAGGACCCCAAGGTTGCGGCAATGCTGACGCCGACCGACTACTACGCGCGGCGGCCCCTGGCGGCGGATGGCTATTACGAGGTCTACAACCGGCCCAACGTCACCCTGCATGACGTGAAGGCCAACAAGATCGAGCGTTATACCGAAAAGGGCCTGATCGTCGGCGGGAAGGAAATCGAGCTCGACGTGGTGATCATGGCGACCGGCTTTGACGCCGTGACCGGCAACTACCTGAAGATCGACACCGTGGGCCGGGGCGGCGTGCGGCTCTCTGACCAATGGACCGGCGGCCCGCGCACCTATGGCGGCATGACGATTGCCGGTTTCCCGAACTTCTTCATGGTCTTCGGCCCCTTCAGCCCCTTCACCAGCCAGCCTTTGGTCCATGAATGGCAGGTCAATTACTTCACCGACCTGATCGAGGCGGCGGAGAAGACCGGCAGCATCGTCGACACCGAAGTGGCAGCCCAGGACGCCTGGGTGCAGATCTGCCAGGACGGTCTGGCGGGCACGCTCTTCCAGGTCACCGACAGCTGGATCAACGGGGCGAACATCCCCGGCAAGCCGCGCACCTCGATGTGGTACATGGGCGGCATGGCCAATTACATGGTCGAGATGAACAAGATCCGCGACGACAATTACCGCGGCTTCAAGGTCGCCTGACCTGAAAAGGGCAATCGGGTCCGCCCGGTTGCCCCTTCTCCGTTCAAAAGGAATATCCCATGACGCAACCCTGTGCCGTCGTCACCGGCGGCGCCCGCAATATTGGCCAGGCGATTGCCCTGCGCCTGCAGCAGGATGGCTACCGGGTCATCGTGCTGGACCGCGAAGTGCCCGAGGTGGAAAGCCTGCGCGCCGATGCGGTGCAGGCTGACCTGTCCGATGCCGCCGTGGCCGCCGAAGCCGCCGCCCAAATTGCGGCGACGCTGCCGGTGACCTGCCTTGTCAACAACGTGGGCATCGTGGCCCCGGCGCTGTTTGACGACATCAACCTTGAGGATTTCGACCGGCTGATGCATCTGAACGTCCGCACCGCGCTGGTCTTTGCCAAGGCCCTGGTGCCCACCATGCGCCAGCAGGGCGGCGGGCGGATCGTGATGAACACCTCACGCGTGACGCTCGGCAAGGAGGCGCGCAGCATCTACTCGGCCACCAAGGGGGCGCTGCAATCCATGGCGCGGACCTGGGCGCTGGAGCTTGGGCGCGACAACATCACCGTCAATTGCGTGGCGCCGGGGCCCATCGCCACCTCGGCCTTCTGGGTCAACAACCCGCCGGACTCCGAGCGTTTCCAGAAGCTGCGCGCCTCGATCCCGCTGGGGCGGATGGGCACGCCGGAGGATGTCGCCAACGCTGTCTCCTTCTTCTGCGACCCGCGCGCCAGCTTCGTCACCGGACAGACGCTGTTCGTTTGCGGCGGTGTCACGGTCGGCTAATCTGCCGTAACGGTATGCGCGAAAGGGCTCTGGTGGCTATTGGTCCTAATGTCGTATTATCGTATTCGTATCAAAAGGCCGCCACCGCTTGCGGGGGCCAAAGGCCCTGACCCAGGACGATGAAAGAAAAGGATTGAGAATGGCAGGCCCGCCCGTGATCGAACGCACCGCTGCCCCGCTACGCCAGCAGGTTGTGAAACATATCCGCGAAGAGATCCTGAACGGCCACCTGATCCCGGGTCAGCGGCTGGTGGAAAACGTGCTCTGCGACACGCTGGGCGTGTCGCGCACCGTGATCCGCGAGGCCCTGCGCCAGCTGGAATCCGAAAGCCTGATCCGGGTTCTGCCCAACACCGGCCCCATCGTCACCGTCCTGACCGAGGCCGAGATCCGCGCCATCTATGTCGTGCGCGCGGCGCTGGAAGGGCTGGCGGGCAAGCTTTTCGCGCTGAACGCCACGCCCGAGCAATGCAAGAGCCTGGTCAAGCTGCGCGACCGGCTGGACCGCGAATACCGCAAGGGCGATGTCGACAGCCGCGAAGAGATCAAGGCTGATTTCTACCGCCAGCTGCTGGCCGGCGCCCATAATGACGTGCTGATGGAAAGCCTGCGCTCGATCCACGCGCGCATCGCGATTTTCCGCCGCTTCGCCTTTGTCGATCCGGCCCGGATCGAGCCTTCGATTTCCGAGCTGGAGGCGATCATCAACGCCGCGGCCATCGACCGTGACCCGGTGGCAGCCCAGGCGGCAAGCGAGCATCACATCCTATTGGCCGGCGATCTGGCGATTGTGGAATATGCCAAGCGTCACAAGGATGTGCCGGCGGCAAGCTGACCTGTCCGAACGGTCGAAAGTGGCGCCGAACTGCTGTTCGGCGCCACTTTCGCGTTTCAGGCGCAGGGTATTACAGGCGCGGGGTGAAGGCCTCGCCGTGGAAACGGTAGGTGCCATCGGCCTCGGCGGTCAGGTCGCCCAGGCCGGGGAAGGGGAAGTGGTAGCCGTGAAAGCGGATCTTCTCTGCCACGACCTTGGCGAAGATCGCCGATTTGGCCGCGGCGCCCTGTTCGGGGCTGGTGTCGTAATCCATATGGAAGAACCACTCGGGGTGGTAGGGGTCGAAGATCTGGTGATGCGCCACATCGCCGGTGAAGACGACCTTTTCGCCCTCGCTTTCAAAGATATAGGCGCACATGCCCGCCGCATGGCCCGCGACGGAAAAGGTCGAGACGCCGGGAAACAGGGTGTCGCCCGCGGCAAAGGTCCGGATCTTGCCGTCGTAGGGCTTGATCGCCTCCAGCACGCCGCCGGTCCAGGGGGCGCGGAAGTTGTTCAGCTTCAGGCTTTCGGGGTTGGTCCATTCGGCCCAGTCCGTGTCCGAGCAATAGACCTCGGCATTGGGAAATGCGGCGCTGCCGTCGGGGTGGATCAGGCCATAGGCGTGATCGGGATGCAGGTGGGTCATCAGGACGACGTCGATATCCTCGGGCGCAATGCCTGCGGCGGCGAGGTTCTCCAGCAGCCGCCCCATCGCCGGCCCGAACCATTGCACGGTCTGGCCCATGCCGGCGTCGATCAGGAACAGCTTCTCGCCGGTGTTCACCACGACGGGGTTGAGGTCCATCGGGATGTGGTCCAGCGGCAGTCGATATTTCTGCTTCAGGGCCAGCATCTCGGCCGGGTCGGCATTGGGAAAAATGCCTTCATAGCTGTGGTGGATATAGCCGTCCCAGACCGAGGTACATTCGAAACCGCCGATGCGGAACCGATACCAACCGGCGTTCTGGGTGTTTTGAAGCTTGGCCGACATTGTTTTCCTCCCTCGATCCGGCCGCGCGGGGGCGGGTCCGGTGTCTGTCGTTGCATGTTGCGCGGCGCCCCGTCTCTCCCGGTGCCGCAGGTCTTCCTGGCGAAAAGGCGGGGGGTGTCGGGCGTCAGACCCCGCCACCCCCCTGCAGTCGACAGGGAGACGTCATTTCAGTCCCACCAGCCCCGATCCCCGGCATGGGCGCGTTGCAGCACCTGCGTCACGCTTTCGGGTGTCATCGGGGCGGGGTTGTTCAGGACGAGCCTTGTGGCCAGCACCGAAGAGGCCGCAATCTGCGCGAAATGCGCCGGCGTGATGCCGATGGCGGCAATATCGGCCGGCACGCCGGCGGCGGCCAGGATCGCGTCGATCCGTTCGATGGCGGCTTTGGCGGCTTGCGTATCAGGGGTGTCGGCCCCGGCCACGCCGAGAATCCGCCCCATTGCGGCGAATTCGGCCGTGGCATGCGGCAGGTTGAAGCGCATGACATAGGGCAGAAGCGCCCCCACGCCGATGCCATGCGGTGTATGGCCGATTGCCGCCATCGGGCTTTGGATCGCGTGGGCGGCGGCGGTGCCGGTGGTGTTGATTGCCATCCCGGCGCAATAGGCGGCAAACATCACGTCCGAGCGCGCTGCGAGGTCCGAAGGGTTGCGCAACACCTGCGCCAAGGCGCCGTTCATCAGGCGCAGACCCTCGGCGCAGAAGACATCGGTGATGCGGTTCTTGCCGACGTAGATCTGGCTCGCGATCTGGTCGGGCGAGGGGTTTTTGGGCCGTGCCGTGAAGGCCTCGACCAGATGCGACAGGGCGTCCGCTGCCGTGGCCGCCGTCAGGCCGGGTGGGCAGGTCAGGGTCAGTTCGGGGTCGATGATCGCGGCGAAGGGTTCGATATTGGCATCGGCAATCGCCATCTTCATCTGCTTTTCGTCGTCAAAGACGATGGCAAGACTGGTGACCTCGGCCCCGGTGCCGCCGGTCGTGGGCACGGTCAGGATAGGCAGGGCGGGTTTCGGCACCTTGAACTCGCCGAAAAAGTCGCGCACGTCGCCGCCATTGGCCAGGACCGCCGCGACCGCCTTGGCAAGGTCAAGGCACGACCCGCCGCCGATGCCGATCACCGCCTCGATGCCCTTGCCGGCAAAAAGCCCCACCGCCTCGACGATGTTCGACCGGGGCAGGTCGGGCAGGGCGCGGTCATAGAGCGAGACCTTGACCCCGGAAGCCTCGACATCGGCCTGCATCGCCTTGAACTCCGGCGTCGTTGCCATGCGTTCGTCGGTGACGATCAGCGCATGTTTGGCGACACCCGCCGCGATCCGGCCCAGCTGCCGCCTCTGGCCCGGGCCGAACAGCACGCTGCGCGGCTGGCGCACAAGGCCAAGACCCAGGCGGTTTTCCATGCTCATACCAAGGCCTCCCTTGCCTCATCTACCGTGATCGCCATGTATTTCTTCTCCAGAAATTCATAGATCCCGTCCTGACCCGCCTCGCGCCCCAGACCCGAGGCCTTGGTGCCACCGAAGGGGGCCGCCGGATCGGCCATGATGCCGCGGTTGATGCCCACCATGCCAAACTCCAGTCGCTCGCCAAAGGCCATGGCCCGTTTCAGATCGCGGGTGAAGACATAAGAGGCCAGACCAAACCGCGTGTCATTGGCAAAGTCCAGTGCCTGTGCCGCGTTCTCCACGGCAAAGACCGCGGCCACCGGGGCGAAAAGCTCGCGGTTGCAGATCGCCGCATTGGGCGCATCGAAGCGGATCACGGTAGGTTCAAAGAAATAACCCGGACGCTGCAGGGCGCGGCCGCCGGTCAGCACCTGACCGCCGGCCTGTTTCAGGTCGTTGATCGTGTCATAAAGCCGGTCGCGCTGCTTGGCCGAGATCATCGGGCCGACGTCCACCGCCTCCATCCCGTTGCCGACGGTCAGCTGAGCGACCTTTTCGACGAATTTCGCGGTGAACTCGCCCTCGACCTTGCGGTCGACGATGATCCGGTTGGCGGCCACGCAGGCCTGACCTGCGTTGCGGAACTTGCAGATGATCGCCTGATCGACGGCAAGATCGACATCGGCATCATCCAGCACGATGAAGGGCCCGTCGCCGCCCAGCTCCATCGAGCTGTTGATGATGTTTTCGGCTGCGAGCTTCAGAAGGATGCTGCCGACCCCGGTGGAACCGGTGAAGCTGACCTTGCGCAGACGCGGATCGGCCATCAGCCGGTCCGACAGGGCGGAGGAGGTCGTGGTGTGCAGAAGGTTCACCACCCCGGCGGGGAAGCCCGCATCCTGCAGCACCTGAACAAAGGCGGCGCAGGTCAAGGGCGTCTCCTGCGCGGTCTTGCAGACCACGGTGCAGCCGGCGGCCAGCGCCGCCCCGGCCTTGCGCACGATCATCAGGAGGGGGAAGTTCCAGGGTGTGATCAGGAAGCTGGGGCCGACGGGCGCATGGCCGACGACGACACGGAAGCCGCCGTTCGAGCTGGAGGCATAGGTGCCGTGCACATGGGCGACCTGCTCGGCGAACCATTGGAAGAAATCGGCGGACAGCTTGAACTCGGCCCGCGACTCGGTCAGCGGCTTGCCGCTTTCCAGTGTCATGGTCCGCACGATCAGCTCTTCGCGCTGCAGCATTAAGGCATGGGCCGCGTGCATCAGGTTCGCCCGCGCGCGCGGGGCCATGGCACGCCAGGCGCCCTGCGCCGCCACCGCCGCGTCCAGCGCCCGGGTGGCGTCATCGGCATTGGCGTTCGAGACCGCGGCAATGACCGTGCCGTCCGCCGGATTGGTCACCTCGAAGCTGGCGGCGGTGGCCTGCCACTGGCCGCCGATGAAAAGGCCGGTCCGGATGGCCGGTGGCGGGTCTGCCTTGACCGATGCGACTTTTGCGGCGTCCGACATGCTGTTCCTCCCTTTTGGCGTAGAGGGGGAGAATCTCCCCGCGCCGGATTACTGTATTACGGTGTTATACTAATACCATCATTTTGAATCGCGCAAGCTGGAACTTCTTGCGTTGTGCAAGGCACAAGAGGCATTCGCATCTTCAGGGAGGGAAGGACCGCGGTGGTTTCCCCACCGCGGCATGGTCGGCTTCAACGCCATGAGGGGCCGCATCGGTCGGGCCCGTGTCGGGGCGAAGTGGGGGCGCTCTCCTTCGGGCTAACGCCGACCTGTCCCAATCCCCGACACGAGCTTGCGTGCCGCAAGCTGACACATTCGTTCCTGCGCTTTGACTGCGGCGTTTTTTGCCGCTGATCCTTTGCCATTCAGGCTGTCAGCCAATGCTATGCTGGGCCTTCGCGGCATTTTTGCCTGCCTGGCGGGCAAATGACGCCAAGGGGAGGCTCTGAAATGCCGAAACCAACCCGTCAGTCAAGGCCCTGCAAAATCAACTCTAGCTGACCGCAGTCCAATTTTAGTTGCATTCCATAGGGATAGGCACCGTGGGCACTATTTGGCACGACCATGGAGTAGCGATGCCTGAGCAGTCGGCAAAGTCCTATGATGCCTGAATTGATATAGTTGGGTGAGAAACATTCAACCACGCGTGACCGGGGCTCCATGAAAAACACATGGAGAAATCCGGCACCATGCGTCCCGCCGATGACAGAAGCACAGGAGGCGGCTGCAATCTGGCCGGTTACAGGCAGATTTGCCATATCCAGAATTTTGAATCCATAACGTTCCAGAAGGGGATAGACTTCGTCCTTGTTGACGAGTTCGCGGCCTCGGTTCACTGTGTTCGTGTCATCGCGATCGATCCACAGACGGTCTCCAATGCCCGTCGCAGAAACTTTGGCCGCGGTAATCAATTTTGCCCTTAGGTCAAGGAATAGATCCGGATATTTCAGGATGTCATCGGCGCATATGGCTGTAGAGAACCACCCGCGTCGGAACATGGTAGGTCGTTCCGGCGCATGCATGATGCGTTCGCGCGGAATGCCAAGCATTTCCATACATTCCATCACGAACGCGCCCCGCACAACGTATTGGCCTGAGAAGCCCGCCCGCTCCATGATCAAAATCCTGATCGCCTCTTCCGTGATCCAGTGGAAGAAATTACCCGAAAAGAGATTTGAAATGATGCAAACTTCGGCGTCTGAATAAGTGTAGTCAAAAGGTTGCCGATAGGCATCGGCAAATCCCATAAAGTTTCTGTCCCGTTCGTAATTAAGATGCCAAGTATTAAGAATGGCCTCGGCCGGCATTATGTTTCCGACAAACTGGGACCGCAGCTCATTGATGTACAGGACGTTATCGACGTGCACGGCGCAGACTGGCAATCCTCCGTCAGGTCTCGCGATAGATACGACTCTTTCGGGTGACGCCGCAATGGACAGCTCGATCAGTGATCTGCACACCAAATCTTCGATCTTAACCGAAATCATTTAGGTTGCCTCGCTAAAGCAGCCCGAACCAGATGTTCGCAGGGCGCAAAATTTCCCATGGTTCCCTCTCAAAAGCAAGTAGGTCGCTATCGAAGGAAGTATGGGCTGCTGAACTTGCGCGCACTTGCGCTATCGTTGGCGTAGCGGGTGCCTTGCCCAGGCGCCCTGATTGCGGAGGGATAGAGAGTCTCGCTCTGCAGGGCGACGATCGGACCACTTGCCTTAATGCGACACTCCATGCCAAATATTGGCGGGCGCGGATGAAGCGGCCAATGCGGGGCACTGGGTCGGGACCTTTGCCGGGCGGCGCAGAACTGGCAGCACCCGGGCCGCGCTTGCAATTTTCACCCGTAGCAGGTCGAATGCACCCGACCCCGGTAAAGGACTGCTGCGCAGCATGGCACGGACGGATGAGCGGTTCCGCAAGGCATTCAACGCCTTGCTTGGTATCTGTGAGGCGATGCCCTGCGGCCGCGTGAAACGCGACAGGAAGGCCAACCGCGCCCGACTGGCGCAGTCAGGTGCCCGGTCAGGTGCCGGGCTTTGTGGTCTGACGGGGCAGGAAGGTGCCGTTCAAGGCCAGGATTTGCTTGGCCAATGCGGCGGCTGCGGCGGACAGCGGGGTCTCGGCGAGATGGACCAGATACCATTGCCGGATCACCGGAAGACCGCGCCCGCGCAGGGTGCGCAACCGGCCGCTGTGCAGCTCTTCATCCACGGTGTGCAGGGACAGCATCGCGATGCCAAGACCGGCGATGACGGCCTGTTTGATGGTCTCGTTCGAGTCCATCTCGATCATCCGGACCTCGCGCCCCTCCGAGAAGCCATCGAGATAGCGCTGCATCAGGGTGCGGGTGCCGGACCCGACCTCGCGCGCGATGAAGGTCTCGCCCAGAAGCAGATCGGGATCGACGTCGCTGGAGCCGACCAGAGGGTGATCGGGCGGCACCACGATGCCATGCGGATGTGGGCCCAGAGGCTCTGCCACCACCTCGGGCGGCCTTGGCGGGCGCCCCATGATGGCCAGACCAAGCGAGCCCCGCACCAACTCGGCGATGATCTTCTCGCGGTTGCCGACCACCAGCGCGATTTCAATATCCGGGCAATGCTGGTTGAGCAGGCGCACGAGGCCGGGGGCGAAATACTTGGCGGTCGAGACGACGCCCAACGTCACCTGGCCCGTCTTGCCCCGCTGCAGCGCCGTCAGTTGCGCCGCCAGATCGGCGATGATCGCCTCGATACGCGCCGCCGCCCCGATCACCAGCTTGCCCTGCGAGGTCGGCACCAGCCCGCTGTGGCTGGGGCTGCGCGTCAGCATCTCGACGCCAAGGGCGGTCTCCAGGTTCTTGATCTGGCTGTGAATTGCCGGCGTCGTCAGGCCAAGCGCGCCGCCAGTCGCGGTCAGCGATCCGGTCTTTCCGACCGAGCTCAGCACGCGAAATTGCTTCAAGGTCAGGGCATCCAGGCGCAGCATTCAAAATTCCTGAATATGGCTTCCAGTTTATTACATTTCATTTAAGCCCGACTTCGGCAAGCATCTTCCCATGGATCGCAGATGGGAGGAGACATCGTGCAGGTCGCAGACCAAGTCATTTCACGGCAGGACATGCCGCCCGACATGGACCCCGAGACCGGGGCCGCGCTGGACGATGTGATTGCCCGCCTGGCCCGGGTTGTGGTGGGCATCGCCGGGCGGATCGCCCGGGGCGGCATCGACGAAGAGCTTGCCGGAGCCGGGGCCACCAATGCCGATGGCGACCGGCAAAGGACGCTGGACGTGATCGCCGATCAGGCCTTTCAGGCGGCGCTGGGCGGGTCCTCCGTCCGGTTCTATGCCTCCGAAGAGCAGGAAACCGTGGGCGAGGTGAACCCGAACGGGACGCTGGCCCTGGCGATGGACCCTTTGGACGGGTCGTCGAATATCGATGTGAATGTCTCGATCGGCACGATCTTCGGCATCTATCCGGCGCAGACGACCGGCGAGGCCAGCTTTCTGCGGCCGGGCAGTGATCTTCTGGCGGCGGGCTATGCGATCTACGGGCCGCAGTGCTGCCTGATGGTGAGCTGTGGCGCGGGGGTGCGGAAATATGTGCTGGACCCGGCCGCGGGGCGGTTCCATCTGGTGGACGCCCAGGTCCGCATTCCGGCGGAGTCGCATGAGTTCTCGATCAATGCCTCGAACTACCGGCACTGGCCGACGCCGATCCGGGCCTTTGTCGATGATTGCCTCGCCGGGGCCGAAGGGCCGCGCGGCAAGGATTTCAACATGCGCTGGGTCGCCTCGCTGGTGGCCGAAGCGCATAGGATCCTGACGCGGGGCGGGGTTTTCCTTTATCCGCGCGATGATCGGGCGGGGTATCAGCAAGGCCGGCTGCGGCTGGTCTACGAATGCGCGCCCATGGCTTTTCTGATCACCCAGGCCGGCGGTCTGGCCACCGATGCCGTCGCTCCGATCCTGGCGGCAGTCCCGGAGCATCTGCACGCGCGGACCCCCTTCGTCTTCGGCACCGCCGCAAAGGTGGCCCGCGTCACCGCCTACCATGACCTTGCCCCGCAAGAGGTCTCGGCCCTCTTCGGCAAGCGCGGCCTGTTCCGGGAGGGCGCGCAATGAGCCGCAAGCATCCGATCATCTCGGTCATCGGCTCCTCCGGCGCCGGCACCTCGACCGTCAAGCACACCTTCGACCAGATCTTCCGCCGCGAGGGCATCAAGGCGGTGTCGATCGAGGGCGACGCCTTCCACCGCTACAACCGCGCCGCGATGAAGGCGGAACTTGCGGCGCGGCTGGCGGCGGGTGACCCGACCTTCTCGCATTTCTCCTATGAAGCCAACGAGTTGGGAGAGCTGCAGCGGGTCTTTCAGGAATATGGCGACACCGGCAAGGGCCGCTCGCGCACCTATGTCCACGATGCCGACGAGGCCGAACGCTATGGCGTGCCGCCGGGCGAGTTCACCGCCTGGGCGCCGTTCGAGGACAAGACCGACCTTCTGTTCTACGAGGGCCTGCATGGTGCCGTGGTCAATGCCGAGGTGAACCTCGCGCAGCTGGCCGACCTCAAGATCGGCGTGGTGCCGGTGATCAACCTTGAATGGATCCAGAAGATCCACCGCGACCGGGCGCAGCGCGGCTACTCGACCGAGGCGGTGACCGATGTCATCCTGCGTCGGATGCATGCCTATGTGCATTGCATCACCCCGCAATTCACCGAGACCGACATCAACTTTCAGCGCGTGCCGGTGGTCGACACCTCGAACCCCTTCATCGCGCGCTGGATCCCGACCGCCGATGAAAGCCTGGTGGTGATCCGCTTCCGCAACCCGCGCGGCTTTGATTTCCCCTACCTGATCTCGATGATCAACGGCTCCTGGATGAGCCGGGCCAATTCGATCGTGATCCCCGGCAACAAGCTGGATCTGGCGATGCAGTTGATCCTCACCCCCCTGATCGAGCGGCTGGTGCGCGACGCCCGCCGCGCCTGACCGAACCACCCGAAAGGACAAGTCATGAATGCCCATAGTCAGGTCACTGACGAAAAACTGATGGCCAACGCGCTGCGCGTCCTGGCGATGGATGCGGTGCAAAAGGCCAATTCCGGCCATCCTGGCATGCCGATGGGCATGGCCGATGTGGCGACGGTTCTGTTCAACCGCTTTCTGACGCTGGACCCCAAGGCGCCCGACTGGCCCGACCGCGACCGCTTTGTTCTGTCGGCGGGGCATGGCTCGATGCTGCTTTATGCGATCCATCACCTCCTCGGCTATGACGACATGGGGATGGACCAGCTCAAGGCCTTCCGCCAGTTGGGCAGCCGCACCGCCGGGCACCCGGAATATGGCCATGCCAAGGGGATCGAAGTGACGACCGGCCCCCTGGGTCAAGGCATCGCCACCGCCGTCGGCATGGCCCTGGCCGAGCGGATGGCGGCGGCACGGTTCCCCGACCTCACCGATCACTACACCTATGTCATCGCGGGCGACGGCTGCCTGATGGAGGGCATCAGCCACGAGGCGATTGATCTGGCCGGACACCTGGGCCTGGGCCGGCTGATCGTGCTGTGGGATGACAACCGCATCACCATCGACGGCGCGACCGACCTTTCAACCTCGACCGATCAACGGGCGCGCTTTGCCGCTTCGGGCTGGCACACCCTAGCGGTGGATGGCCACGACACCACGGCGATTGCCGCGGCCATCGCCGCAGCCAAGGCCGATCCTAGGCCCAGCCTGATCGCTTGCCGCACCGTCATCGGCTTTGGCGCGCCTAACAAGCAGGGCGGCCATGACGTGCATGGCGCGCCCTTGGGCGAGGCCGAGATCGCCGCCGCCCGCCTGTTCCTCGGCTGGAACCATCCGCCCTTCGATATCCCCGAGGGCGTGCGCGCCGCCTGGGGGCAGGTTGCCGACCGGGGGGCCGAAGCCCGGGCGGCATGGCGGGCGCGGTTGGACGCCTCCCCCAACCGCGCCGCCTTTCTGACCCATCTGGCGCGGGATGCCGCACCCCTGGGCCCGGCGATGGCCGCCCACAAGGCGCAGCTTCTGGCCGAGCGACCGAAGATCGCCACCCGCAAGGCCAGCGAACTGGCGCTGGGGATGGTCAATGCGGCGCTGCCCTTCTCGGTCGGGGGCTCGGCCGATTTGACGGGGTCGAACCTGACCCGCTCCAAGGGGCAGGCGGCGGTGCGGCGCGACGATTACGCGGGCAGCTACCTGCATTACGGCATCCGCGAACATGGCATGGCGGCGGCGATGAACGGCATCGCGCTGCACGGAATGTTCCGGCCCTATGGCGGCACCTTCATGGCCTTTGCCGACTACTGCCGTCCGGCGATCCGGCTTTCGGCGCTGATGGCGGTGCCGGTCACCTATGTGATGACGCATGACAGCATCGGTCTGGGCGAAGACGGCCCGACCCACCAGCCGGTGGAACATCTGGCCAGCCTGCGCGCCGTCCCAAACCTGAACGTGATCCGCCCCTGCGACGCAGTGGAGACCGCCGAGGCCTGGGAAATGGCGCTGGCATCGACCACTACCCCGACGCTTCTGGTGCTGAGCCGGCAGAACTTGCCCGTGCTGCGGCAGGATGCGGACGAGAGCCTGACGGCAAGGGGCGCCTATGTCCTGCGAGCGGTCGCGGATCGCCATGTCACCCTGATCGCCACCGGCTCGGAGGTGGAAATCGCCATGGCCGCCGCGGGAAGCCTTGCCGCCGAGGGCATCCGGGCCGCCGTCGTCTCCGCCCCCTGTTTCGAGGCCTTCGCGGCGCAGCCCGAAAGTTACCGAACGAATGTTCTGGGCACCGTCCCGCGCATCGGGATCGAGGCGGCGCTGCGGATGGGCTGGGATCTGATGCTGCGCCCGGAGGATGGCTTTGTCGGGATGACCGGCTTTGGCGCCTCGGCCCCGGCGCCGCAGCTCTACCAGCATTTCGGCATCACGGCAGAGGCCGTCGTCGCCGCGGCCAAACAGAGACTCTGAAGGAACTGACTGAAATGACAGTGAAAGTTGCAATCAACGGCTTTGGCCGCATTGGCAGGAACGTCCTGCGCGCCATCATCGAGACCGGACGGACCGATCTGCAAGTCGTGGCCATCAACGACCTTGGCCCGGTCGAGACCAACGCGCACCTGCTGCGGTTCGACAGTGTCCATGGCCGGTTTCCGGGCATTGTCACCACCGGCCCGGACTGGATCGACGCGGGTCAGGGGCCGATCCGGGTGACCGCCCACCGTGACCCCAAGGAGCTGCCCTGGGGCGATGTCGATGTGGCGCTGGAATGCACCGGCATCTTCACCGCGCGCGACAAGGCTTCGGCCCATCTGGCCAACGGTTCCAAACGCGTGCTGGTTTCGGCCCCCTCGGACAAGGCGGACAAGACCATCGTCTATGGCGTGAACCACGACACGCTGACCTCTACCGACCGGGTGGTGTCGAATGCCTCTTGCACGACGAACTGCCTGTCGCCGGTGGCGCAGGTGCTGAATGATGCCATCGGCATCGCCAAGGGCTTCATGACCACGATCCACAGCTATACCGGCGATCAGCCGACGCTGGACACGATGCACAGCGACCTCTACCGCGCCCGCGCGGCAGCGCTCAGCATGATCCCGACCTCGACCGGGGCGGCCAAGGCGGTGGGGCTGGTGCTGCCGGCGCTGGCAGGAAGGCTGGACGGTGTGGCGATCCGGGTGCCGACGCCGAATGTCTCGGTCGTCGATCTGGTGTTCGAGGCGGCGCGTGACACCTCCGTCGAAGAGATCAACGCCGCGATCCGCAGCGCGGCCGATGGCCGGCTGAAGGGCATCCTCGGCTATACCGATCAGCCGAATGTCAGTTCGGATTTCAACCACGACAGCCATTCCAGCATGTTCCACCTGGACCAGACCAAGGTCATGCAGGGCCGGATGTGCCGGATTCTCAGCTGGTACGACAACGAATGGGGCTTTTCCAACCGGATGGCCGACACCGCCGTGGCGCTGGGGCGTCTGTCGTGACGCGCAACCCCCCGCCCGGCCCAAACTCAAAGGAGGAAAGACAATGGCGCTGATCACCCTGCGACAGCTTTTGGACCACGCCGCCGAATATGGCTATGGCGTGCCGGCCTTCAACATCAACAACATGGAACAGGGGCTGGCGATCCTGCGCGCCGCGGCCAAGGCCGATGCGCCGGTGATCCTGCAGGCCTCAAGGGGCGCGCGGTCCTACGCCGGCGATGTGATGCTGACCGCCATCGTGCGGGCCCTGGCCGAGATGCACCCGACCATTCCGATCTGCCTGCATCAGGACCACGGCAACAACGAGGCGACCTGCCTGTCGGCGATGCGGCACGGCTTCACCTCGGTGATGATGGACGGCTCGCTGCTGGCCGACATGAAGACGGTGGCGAGCTATGACTACAACACCGACATCACCCGCCGCGTCAGCGATGCCGCCCACTGGATCGGTGCCTCTGTCGAGGGGGAGCTGGGCGTGCTGGGCAGTCTGGAAACCGGCGAGGCCGAGGCCGAGGATGGTTCGGGCGCCGAGGGCAAGCTGGACCAGCACCAGCTGTTGACCGATCCCGACCAGGCGGTGGATTTCGTGGCCCGCACCGGGGTCGATGCCCTGGCCATTGCAATGGGCACCAGCCACGGCGCCTACAAGTTCACCCGCAAGCCCGATGGCGATATTCTGGCGATGGGGGTGATCGAGGCGATCCACCAGCGGCTGCCCGATACGCATCTGGTGATGCATGGCTCCTCCTCGGTGCCGCAGGCTTTGCAGGATCTGATCAACCGCTTTGGCGGCAGCATGACCCAGACCTATGGCGTCCCGGTGGAAGAGATCGAACGCGGCATCCGGCACGGGGTGCGCAAGGTCAATATCGACACCGATTGCCGGATGGCGCTGACCGGGCAGTTCCGCAAGGTCGCCGCCGAGAACCCGGCGGAGTTCGATCCGCGCAAGTTCATGATCCCCGCCATGGCCGAGATGGAGGCCCTGGTGCGCGACCGGCTGGAACGCTTCGGCACGGCGGGGAATGCCAGCAAGATCAAGGTCATATCCATGGACGATATGGCGCGGCGCTATGCAAGCGGGTCCTTGGCTCCGGCGGTCGCGACCGCCCGGGCCGCGTGAAATCAGGGAGAGAGATGATGGCTGACGGCAACAAGATCCAGATCACCGACAAGAAGGAACGCTACAAGGCCGGCGTGCTGAAATATGCCCAGATGGGCTATTGGGACGGCGATTACGAACCGAAGGATACCGATATCCTCGCCCTGTTCCGCATCACCCCGCAAGAGGGCGTCGATCCGATCGAGGCGGCAGCGGCGGTGGCCGGCGAAAGCTCCACCGCGACCTGGACCGTGGTCTGGACCGACCGGCTGACCGCCTGCGACCAGTACCGCGGCAAGGCCTACCGGGTCGATCCGGTGCCGGGCACACCGGGGCAGTATTTCGTCTATATCGCCTATGACCTGATCCTGTTCGAACCCGGCTCCATCGCCAACCTGACCGCTTCGATCATCGGCAACGTCTTCAGCTTCAAGCCGCTGAAGGCCGCCCGGCTGGAGGACATGCGGTTTCCGGTGGCCTATGTCAAAACCTTTAAGGGCCCCTCCACCGGCATCATCGTCGAACGCGAAAGGCTCGACAAGTTCGGCAAGCCGCTTCTGGGCGCCACCACCAAGCCCAAGCTGGGCCTCTCGGGCAAGAACTATGGCCGCGTGGTCTATGAGGGGCTCAAAGGCGGGCTCGACTTCATGAAGGACGACGAGAACATCAATTCTCAGGCCTTCATGCATTACCGTGACAGGTTCCTGTATTGCATGGAGGCGGTGAACAAGGCGAGTGCCGAGACCGGCGAGGTCAAGGGCCACTACCTCAACATCACCGCCGGCACGATGGAGGAGATGTACCGCCGGGCGGAGTTCGCCAAGCAGCTCGGCTCGGTCATCGTGATGGTCGATCTGATCGTCGGCTGGACCGCGAT
This sequence comes from Rhodobacter sp. P2_H5, assembly GCF_056403335.1. Classification (NCBI taxonomy): domain Bacteria; kingdom Pseudomonadati; phylum Pseudomonadota; class Alphaproteobacteria; order Rhodobacterales; genus Rhodobacter; species Rhodobacter sp. P2_H5. The sequence continues at coordinate 88,613 of NZ_JBFUFS010000012.1, forward strand.
CCAGTCGATCAGCGAATGGTGCCGGGCCAACGACATGATCCTGCACATGCACCGCGCAGGGCACGGCACCTATACGCGGCAGAAGAACCACGGCATCTCTTTCCGGGTCATCGCAAAATGGCTCAGGCTCGCCGGGGTGGACCATCTGCATGCGGGCACGGCGGTGGGCAAGCTCGAAGGCGACCCGATGACTGTGCAGGGCTATTACAACGTGCTGCGCGAGCAATATAATGCGCAGGACCTGCCGCGCGGCATCTTCTTCGATCAGGACTGGGGCGACATGCTGAAGGTCATGCCGGTCGCCTCGGGCGGCATCCACGCCGGGCAGATGCACCAGCTTCTGGATCTGTTTGGCGACGATGTGGTCTTGCAGTTCGGCGGCGGCACCATCGGCCATCCGATGGGCATTCAGGCCGGGGCGCAAGCCAACCGCGTGGCGCTTGAGGCCATGGTCTTTGCCCGCAACGAAGGCCGCAACATCGCGGTCGAGGGGCCGGAGATCCTGCGCGCCGCGGCCAAATGGTGCAAGCCGCTGGAGGCGGCGCTCGATGTCTGGGGCTCGATCACCTTCAATTACACCTCAACCGACACATCGGATTTCACCCCGATGCCTGCCGTCAGTTATTAGGAGGCCAAGATGCGCATCACTCAGGGCTGCTTTTCGTTCCTGCCCGATCTGACCGACGACCAGATCGCCACCCAGGTGGAATATTGCCTGCGCAAGGGCAATGCCATCGGCATCGAGTACACCTATGACCCGCATCCCCGGAACATCTATTGGGAGATGTGGGGCAACCCGATGTTCGACCTGCGCGACGCCAAGGGCGTGATGATGGAACTGGCCGATTGCCGCAAGGCGCAGGGCGAGGCCTATATCCGCATCAACGCCTTTGACGCGACGCGGGCGGTGGAAACGGTGGTGATGAGCTTCATCGTCAACCGCCCGGCGGTCGAAAAACCGATCCGGATGACGCGGATCGAAGGTGATGGCCGCGCGATCCGCTACAGCCACGCCGCGACATGACAGCTGCGCAAACCGTGGACCTGCGCGCCGAATACGAAAGCTCCGGCGCGCAGGAGGTTCTGGAGGAGCTGGACCGCGACCTGATCGGCTTGCAGCCGGTCAAGGACCGCATCCGCGAGACGGCGGCGCTGCTGCTGGTCGAACGGGCGCGCAAATCCCTCGGGTTAGCGCATGAAACGCCGACCCTGCACATGAGCTTCACCGGCAATCCCGGCACCGGCAAGACCACCGTGGCCCTGAAGATGGCGGGGCTGCTGCACCGCTTGGGCTATGTGCGCAAGGGGCACCTCGTGTCGGTGACGCGGGATGACCTTGTCGGGCAATATATCGGCCATACCGCGCCCAAGACCAAGGAGGTGCTGAAGAAGGCGATGGGCGGCGTGTTGTTCATCGACGAGGCCTATTACCTTTACCGCCCCGATAACGAACGCGATTACGGGCAGGAGGCGATCGAGATCCTGTTGCAGATCATGGAGAACAACCGCGATGATCTGGTGGTGATCCTGGCGGGCTATGCCGACCGGATGGAGAACTTCTTCACCTCCAACCCCGGATTCCGCAGCCGCATCGCGCATCACATCGCCTTTCCGGATTACTCGGACACCGAGTTGCACCGCATCGCCGGGCATATCCTGGAGGCGCAGAACTATCGCCTGACCGAAGGGGCGCAACAGGCGTTGGGTGACTACATCGCCCTGCGCCGCGACCAGCCGCATTTCGCCAATGCCCGCTCGATGCGCAATGCGCTGGACCGGGCGCGGCTGCGGCAGGCCAACCGGCTGTTCTCGACCGGGGGGCTTCTGGATGCGGCGGCCCTGTCGACCATCGAGGAAAGCGATGTCAGGGCCAGCCGGGTCTTTGTCGGCGGGCTCGAATCCGAACGCAAGGGGAAGGCACCATGAACTTTGACCGCAGCATCAAGATTGCCCCGTCGATCCTGGCGGCGGATTTCGCCAATTTCGGCGCCGAATGCCGCGCCATCGAGGCGCAGGGCGCGGACTGGGTCCATGTCGATGTGATGGATGGGCATTTCGTGCCCAACCTCACCTTCGGCCCGGCGACCTGCGCTGCTCTTCGGCCCCATATCAAGGGGGTGATGGATGTGCACCTGATGATCGCCCCGGTCGATCCCTATATCGAGGCCTTCGCGCAGGCCGGGGCCGACATCATCTCCGCCCATCTGGAGGCGGGGCCCCATATCCACCGCACCCTGCAGGCCATCCGCGGCGCGGGCTGCAAGGCGGGGCTGGCACTCAACCCCGGCACGCCGGTCGAGGCGCTGGGCTATCTCCTGGACATGGTGGATCTGGTCTGCGTGATGACGGTCAACCCCGGCTTCGGCGGGCAGAAGTTCATCGCCTCGCAGGTGGCCAAGGTGGCAGAGCTGCGTGCGATGATCGGCGACCGGCCCGTGCATATCGAGATTGACGGTGGCGTCACGGTCGAAACGGCCCCCCTGGTCGCAGCGGCGGGCGCAGATGTGCTGGTGGCGGGTTCTGCCGTCTTCAAGGGCGGCTCGGTCTTTGATCCCACCCCCTATGGCGCAAACATCCGGGTGATCCGGGCAGCAGCGGAGGCGGCGCGTGATTGAAGCTTTGATCTTTGATGTCGATGGCACCCTGGCGGAAACCGAGGAACTCCACCGCCGCGCCTTCAACGAGACCTTTGCCGAAGCCGGGCTCGACTGGCACTGGGACCGGCGCGAATACCGCCAGTTGCTGAAGACGACCGGCGGCAAGGAGCGGATCGCCCGCTATTCAAGGGCGCGCGGCATGGACCCCGAAGTGCCGGCGGCGGCGCTTCATGCCGCCAAGACTGCGCGCTATGCCGCGCTGGTGGCCAAAGGCGCACTGACCCCGCGCCCCGGCGTCGCAGCCCTGATCGGCGAGGCGCGTGCCGCGGGCCTGCGGCTGGCGATTGCCACCACGACCAACCTGTCCAATGTCGAAACCCTCGCGCCGGTGCTGTTCGGCGCGCCGGCGGTTGAGATTTTCGAAGTGATCGTGGCCGGCGACATGGTGCCTGCCAAGAAACCCGCGCCTGATGTCTATCTGATGGCGCTGGACCGGCTCGGCCTGCCGCCACATCGCGCTCTTGCGCTGGAGGATTCGCGCAATGGCCTCCTCGCCGCCAAATCAGCCCGGCTCGCCTGCTGCATCACGCCGAGCGACTATACTGGCCATGAGGATTTCAGCGAGGCCGATCTGGTTATCCCCGACCTTGCGGGCTTGGGTGGGCTGGCGGGGCTGCTGGCCTTGCAAAGGCAGATGGCATGACGGCGATCCTGTTTGACCTTGACGGCACGTTGATCGACAGCGCGCCCGACATCCACGCCGCCGTGGCCCTGACCCTGGCGGAGGAGGGCGCAGCGCCGCTCAGCCTCGCCCAGGTGCGCAGTTTCATCGGCAACGGCGTGCCGGTCCTGATTGCGCGGGTGATGGCCGCGCGGGGCGAGCGCGCCAATCCGCCGCGGCAGGCCGATCTGGAAGCGCGGTTTCTGCGGCATTACGGGGCGGCGTCCTCTGCCCTGACGACGGTCTATCCCGGCGTTCCAGCGGCGCTTCTGGCCTTGCAGGGGCGCGGTCACCGGCTGGGCCTGTGCACCAACAAACCCGAGGCGGCGGTGCACGACATTCTGGCGGCCTTCGATCTGGCGCGATTCTTTTCCGTCATCATCGGCGGCGACAGCTTGGCCGAACGCAAGCCGCATCCCGCGCCCCTGCGGACGGCTTTGGCACGGCTTGGGGCGCAACATGGTCTTTTCGTGGGCGACAGCGAAGTGGATGCGGCGGCGGCGGCTGCTGCGGAAATGCCGCTTCTCCTCTTCACCGAAGGCTACCGGCGGGCGCCTTTGGCCCATCTGCCTCACCGCCTGGCCTTTTCGGACTATGCCGCCTTGCCGGGCCTCGTGGCCGATGTGTTGACATGACCGCGCGGATCGCCGGGCATCCCTTCTGCCGGCCACGCTTGCAATTTCCGGCCATAGCGGATGGAATGCGCGCGACCCAGGCAAAGGAATGCTGCGCAGCATGGCACGGACAGACGAGAGGTTCCGCGAGGCCTTCAACGCCTTGCTTGACATCTGTCAGGCCATGCAGCCGGGGGATCACCTTCCCGCCGAGCTTGCCCTGTCCGAGCGTCTGGACGTCAGCCGCACCGTGATCCGCGCGGCTTTGGAGCGGCTGGATGCCGAAAGGATCATCCTGTGGGACGGGCGGCAAAAGACCCTGATCCGGCGGCCGGGGCCGGAGGACCACCTCGCCCTGCAAAACGAACAGCCGAGCGCGCCGGAACTGGAGCGTCAGTTCCTCGACTGGATCCTGCGCTTTGACGTGGTGCCGGGCACCGCGCTCAACGTGGCCGAACTGGCGCGCCGTTTCCGGGTGACGCCGCATATGCTGCAGGAATTTCTCGCCTCGCTCAGCCGGTTCGGGCTGGTGCAAAGGCGCAGCAAGGGCGGCTGGGATCTTCTGGGCTTCACCCGCGAGTTTGCGGTGGAACTGTCGGAATTTCGCCTGATGTTGGAACTGAACGCCGTCAGCCATCTGGTGGCCCTGCCGCCCGATCACCCGGTCTGGCCCCGGCTGGACGATCTGGAAACCCGCCATCTGCGTCTGGCCGCCGAGATCGACCAGCGGTTCCACGACTTCTCGCTGCTGGACGAAGCCTTTCACGCCACAATCGGATCAGTGGTGAAAAATCGCTTCGCGGCAGAGTTTCAAAAGATCATCGCCTTGATTTTCCACTATCATTTCCAGTGGGACAAGACGAACGAACGCCTGCGCAACCAGGCCGCGATTGGCGAGCATCTGCGGATCATCGCGGCCCTGAAGGCGCGCGACAAGGCGGCGGCGCTGGCCGCGGCGGAGGATCACCTCAAGACCTCGAAACTGACGCTGCTGCAATCCTTGCGCGATCACGCCATGGGGTGAAAGCCGGTCATGTCCACGATGGCCCCCGGCTGGCCCACGACATGGGCGGCCAGGGCATGACCCTGCGCCATGCAGGCCGTGGCGTCGAGGCCCCGCGCATGGGCCGCAAGCCAACCGGCGTTGAAGCTGTCGCCCGCGGCGGTGGTGTCGACCACGCGGGCGGCGGGGCGCAGACCCTCGGGGCGGGGGGTTGCGGGGTCGATCGGCAAAGGTCCCTCCGCGCCGCATTTCAGCGCGCCCTCCCGGCAGCCCCAGCCGCGCAGGCGCGACAGGACGGCCGCCGCGTCCTTGTCCCCGAACAAAGCCATCTCGTCATCGACCGAGGGCAGGGCGATATCGGCCAGCGCCCAGGCCCGTGCCATGGTTTCGCGGGCGGTGGCGGCGTCCTCCCACAGACGCGGGCGGTAGTTGGAATCGAAGGCAAAACGCAGGCCCTTGGCGCGCAAGAGGGCGATCCGGTCCAGCACGGCGCTGCGGGCCTCGGGCGACAGGATGGCTAGCGAAATCCCTGACAGCAAAAGAACATCCGCCCCGGCGAGCGCCTCCAGATCCTGCGCATCCGAAAACAGCTGCCGCGCCGCGGACTGGTTGCGCCAATAGGCAAAAGAGCGCTCGCCCCGGGCATCGGTCTGCACCGAATAGATCCCCAGATTGCGCAAAGGGTCGCGGCGGATGGAGGAGGTCTCAATGCCCTCGGCTTCGGCCAGATCCAGAAAGCCTTGCGACAGCGGGTCCTGCCCGACTTGGGTCAGATAGGCCACCTGATGGGCCGGCTCCAACAGGCGGCGCAGATAGACCGCCGTGTTGAACGTGTCGCCTGCAAAGCCCACGGCAAAGCCCGCCTCGGCCTTGCGCAGTTCCGCCATCGCCTCGCCCGCACAGATGATCCGCATTCCCGCCCCCTTGACTTACGGTTTATTATGATAAAAAACTGACCACAGGAGGACCGCCATGTCAATCACGCCCATCCTGCAATTCGGCACCAGCCGGTTCCTGCAAGCTCACGCCGATCTATTCGTCTCCGAGGCGCTTGCAAAGGGTCAAGCCCTCGGCCCGATCACCGTGGTGCAGTCGAGCGGCGATGCCGGACGGGCGCATCGGGTGGCGGCTCTGGCGGCGCCGGAGGGGTTTCCCGTGCAGATTCAGGGGCTTGAGAACGGCAAGAAGGTCGAGACCTTGACCCGGGTCACCTCGATCCGCCGGGCTTTGAGCACGGCCACCGATTGGCCGGAGATCTGCCGGATCGCGGGGCAAGAGGCGCGGATCATCCTATCGAACACCTCTGAAAAGGGCTTTGTGCCGCAGCCCGCCGATGCTTCGCCGGTCTTTGATCAGGCGATGTCCTATCCGGCCAAGCTGACCCATCTGCTGGCCGCCCGCTTTGCTGCCGGCGGTGCGCCGGTGCAGGTGATGCCCACCGAACTGGTGGCCCGCAACGGCGAGGTGCTGCGGGCAAGGGTGCTGGAGTTGGCCGCTTCGCCAGCCCTGGCCGAATGGGTCGCGGGGCAGGTGACCTTTGTGAATTCGCTGGTTGACCGCATCGTCTCCTCGCCCATCGAGCCTGCCGGGGCGGTGGCCGAACCCTATGCGCTTTGGGCCATCGAGGATTGCCCCGGGCTGATCGCGCCCTGCACGCATCCTGCCGTGCAGATCGTCGCCTCGCTTGGCCCCATCGAGCGGCGCAAGCTTTACATCCTGAACCTCGGTCACACCTGGATGATCTCGCAATGGTTGGGCCGGGGCGGGGCGGATTACGTCCGCGAGCTTCTGGCCGATGCAGGCTGGCGCGCGGCGTTGGAGAGCCTTTACCGTGACGAGGTGCTGCCCGTCTTTGCCGCGGCGGGCGATGACACCGCGCCCGCCTATGTCGCGGCCACGCTCGACCGCTTCGCCAACCCTTACCTCGACCACCGCCTGTCCGACATCGCGCAGAACCATGCCGAGAAGCTGGAACGCCGGATTGGCGCTTTTCTGGCCTGGGCCAAGGACTTGGGCCTTGGCGGCCAACAACCGAGGTTGCAAGCCGCGCTGCTCTGAGATTGTTTTTTGATTGGAATAATTAAAAACAATTGCCGACGCGCCACTTGGTCTTTAATCATAAAAACCATATCCCGGGGAGGGGAGCGAGAATGCAAGACGCAGCCGAAACCATGCTGTGCGGCGTGAGTGTGGAGCCGGGCCGGTTTGAACTGGTCGCCCGCCCCTTGCCGCAAAGCGCGCCCGAAGGCTGGGTGCTGGTCGATCTGGCGGCGGCGGGCCTCTGCGGCACCGATTACCATATCCACGAGGGCAAGCACCCTTACCTGCAATACCCCCGCGTCATCGGTCACGAGCTTTCGGGCCATGTGACCGAGGCCGCCCATGGCTTTGCCAAGGACCAGCTTGTGGTGATCAACCCCTATATCGCCTGCGGCGAATGCCACGCCTGCAAGCGCGGCAAGCCGAATTGCTGCATGGCCATCGGCGTCTTGGGCGTGCACCGCGACGGCGGCATGTGCGCCCGGATCGCGGTGCCGGCGGGCAACCTCTACGATGCCGAGGGTCTGAACCCCCTGCAAGCCGCGATGGTGGAGTTTCTGGCCATCGGCGCCCATGCCGTGCGCCGCTCTGACATGACGGGGCAGGACCGGGTTCTGGTCACGGGCGCCGGGCCGATCGGTCTGGGTGCGGCGCTTTTCGCCCGGCTGACCGGGGCCGAGGTGCATCTGATGGACCTGTCGCCCGAGCGTCTGGCGGCGGCGGAACGTCTGGGCTTCACCCAGCTGCACCGCCCCGGCGATGCCCTTCCCACCGATGGCTTTGACGTCGTGATGGATGCCACCGGCAACCCCCGCGCGATGGAGGCAGGCTTTGCCCATGTCGCGCATGGCGGGACTTATGTTCTTGTTTCGGTTGTCAAAGACAATCTGACCTTCAATGACGCCGAGTTCCACAAGCGCGAGATGCGCCTGATCGGCAGCCGCAACGCCCTGGCCCAGGATTTCCGCACCGTGATGGACGCGCTGAAATCCGGCGCCGTCCCGGGCGAGGCGCTAATCTCGGCCGTGCTGCCCTTGGCCGACCTGCCGCGCCGGATTGGCGAACTGGCCGCCGACCGCGGCGGGATCATCAAGGCCATCGTGGCCCTGGGGGCGGCGGCATGAGCGACCTCATCCGTCTGGAAGAGATCGACAAGCGGTTTCCGGGCGTCCACGCCCTCAAACGGGTCAGCTTCGATCTGAAGGCGGGCGAGGTCCATGCCCTGATGGGCGAGAATGGCGCCGGCAAATCCACGCTGATGAAGATCATGTCGGGGGTCTATCAGCCCGATGGCGGCGTGATCCGGGTCAATGGAGAAGAGGTCAAGCTGCCAGGGCCCGCCTCGGCGCAAAGGCTCGGCATCGGGATGATCCATCAGGAACTGGCCCTGATGAACGACCTGACCGTGGCGCAGAACATCTTCATCGGGCGCGAGCCGCGCAAAAGCTTTGGCCGTCTGGACGAGGCCGCCCTGAACCGCGCCACAGCCGAGATTTTCACCGCGATGAAGGTCGATATCGACCCCCGCGCCGAAGTGCGCGAATTGTCGGTGGCCAAGCAGCAGATGGTCGAGATCGCCAAGGCGCTCTCCTTCCGCTCGCGCATCCTGATCATGGATGAACCCACCGCCGCCCTGAATGACCGCGAGGTGGGGGAGTTGTTCGCCATCATCGCAAGGCTGAAATCCGAAGGCGTGGGCATCGTCTACATCAGCCACAAGATGGACGAGATCAAGCGCATCGCCGACCGCGTGACGGTGATGCGCGACGGCACCTATGTCAGCACGGTGGGCGCTGCGGAAACGCCGATCAGCACGATCATCTCGATGATGGTCGGGCGCGATCTGGATGGGGCGACGGTGGATATCCCCGACCTCTCCGCCGCGCCAGTGGCCTTGGAGGTACGGGGGCTTTGCCGGGGCCGCGCGGTGCAGGATGTCAGCTTTGATGTCAAGGCTGGCGAAATCCTGGGCTTTGCCGGCTTGATGGGGGCAGGGCGCACCGAGGTTGCCCGCCTGATCTTTGGCGCCGACCGGCGCGAGGCCGGTGAGGTCATGGTGCATGGCAAGCCGGTCAGGATCACCACGCCCCTGGACGCGGTGGAGGCGGGGATTGGCTATTTGTCGGAGGACCGCAAGCACCTCGGCCTCGCCCTCGGCCTCGATGTGCGCGACAATATCGCCCTGCCCAACCTCAAGCGCTTTCGCAAGTTTTTCGGGATTGTCGATGATGGCGCGCTTGGCAAGACGGCGCGGGATTTCGTGGCCTCGCTCTCGATCCGCACGCCGTCTGAACGGCAGGAGGCGCGGCTTCTGTCGGGGGGCAATCAGCAGAAGATCGTGCTGGCCAAGTGGCTTCTGCGCGATTGCGACATCCTGATTTTCGATGAACCCACGCGCGGCATCGATGTGGGCGCGAAGGCCGAGATTTACCGCCTGCTGCAAAGCCTGGCCGAGGAGCGCAAGGCGATCATCGTCATTTCGTCGGAATTGCCCGAGGTGATGCGCTTGTCGCACCGGATTGCCGTGATGTGCGAGGGGCGGCTGACCGGGATCCTGCCGGGCGGGCCGGGCACCACGCAGGAAGAAATCATGCATCTGGCGACCCAACGCCCGGTGTCCAACGGGGGGAAAGCCGCATGACCGCAACAACCGCCACGCCGGGGGCGAAAAAGTCCCGCTCGGGGATGCAGCAAAAGCTTTTGGCCTTCGCCAGCCTGATTGTGCTGCTGGTCTTCTTCTCGCTGGCCTCGGACAAGTTTCTGGCAACCGGGAATGTCATCGGCATCCTGCAGGCGACCTCGGTCAACGGGGTGCTGGCGGTGGCGGCGACGCTGGTCATCATTACTGGCGGGATTGATCTTTCGGTCGGCACGCTGATGACCTTTTCCGCCGTGATCGCCGGGGTGGTGCTGACCTATTGGGGCCTGCCCTTGCCCTTCGGCATTCTTGCCGCGCTGGCCACCGGGGCGGCCTGCGGCTGCATCTCGGGCACGCTGATTGCCAAGATGCGGATTCCGCCCTTCATCGCCACCCTGGGCATGATGCTGATCCTGAAGGGCATGTCGCTGGTGATCTCTGGCACCAAGCCGATCTACTTCAACGACACGCCGTCATTCCCCGAGATTTCCACCGGCTCGCTGATCGGCGACCTGATCCCGGCGCTGCCGGTGCCGAACGGGGTCTTGATCCTCTTCGTGCTGGCGGTCGTAGCGGCCTATGTGCTGAACCGCACGGTTCTGGGGCGCTATACCTTTGCCCTGGGGTCGAACGAGGAAGCGGCACGGCTGTCGGGAGTCAATACCGATTTCTGGAAGATCACGGTCTACAGCCTGTCGGGCGCCATCTGCGGGCTGGCGGGGCTGATCATCGCCTCGCGCCTCAACTCCGCCCAACCGGCGCTGGGGCAGGGCTATGAGCTGGATGCGATTGCGGCTGTGGTGATCGGCGGCACCTCGCTGGCCGGGGGAAGGGGGTCGATCCTCGGCACCATCATCGGGGCGCTGATCATGTCGGTTCTGCTCAACGGCTTGCGCATCCTGTCGGTGGCGCAGGAATGGCAGACCGTCGTCACCGGCCTGATCATCATCGCCGCCGTCTATGCCGACATGATGCGCCGGGCGCAGAGCCGCTGAAGCCACAGATTTCAAAGGAAAGAGGGCGGTCCACGCCCCGGATACCTGCAACAAAAATCCGGCCTTCCGCCGGTCAAGGAGGAAAGAATGCTGACAAGACGCGCAATGCTCGGCTCGATCGGTGCGGCCAGCCTGATGGGCTCGGTCACCATCGCCTGGGGCGACGAAAAGATGTATATCCCGCTGATCTCGAAAGGGTTTCAGCACCAGTTCTGGCAGGCCGTGAAGGCCGGGGCCGACAAGGCCGCCGCGGAATTTGGCGTCGAAGTAACCTTCGAAGGCCCGGACAATGAGACGATGGTCGACAAGCAGATCGACATGCTGTCGGCGGCTTTGGCCAAGAAGCCGAAAGCCATCGGCTTTGCGGCCCTCGACACGCAAGCCGCAACCCCGCTGCTGAAACAGGCGCAAGAGGCTGGCATTCCGGTCGTGGCCTTCGACTCCGGCGTGGACAATGACATCCCGGTGACGACCGTGACCACCAACAACATCGCCGCTGCCGGTCTTGCGGCAGACAAGATGGCCGAACTGATCGGCGGCAAGGGCAAGGTGGCGCTTGTGGTCCATGACCAGACTTCGCGCACCGGCATCGACCGTCGCGATGGCTTCGTCAATCAGGTCAAGGCCAAGTACCCCGATATCGAGATCGTCGACATCCAGTATGGCGGCGGCGACCAGCTCGCCTCGACCGAGATTGCCAAGGCGATCCTGACCGCCAATCCGGACCTCAAGGGCTTCTTCGGGGCAAATGAAGGTTCGGCCATCGGGGTTGTCAATGCGATCAAGGAAACCAAGACCCAAGGCGTCGTCGTCATCGGCTACGACTCCGGCAAGGCGCAGAAACAGGCGGTCATGGATGGCATCATGGCCGGTGCGATCACCCAAAGCCCGGTCGGCATGGGCTACGAAACCGTCAAGGCCGCCATCGCGGCGGTCAAGGGCGAGACGCTGCCCAAGGTCATCGACTCGGGCTTTGCCTGGTGGGACAAATCCAACATGGACGCGCCGGAAATCGCAGCCGTGCTTTACGACTGATCCCGGGCGGTGCAGCAAAAGGTCGGCTCCCGCGAGGGGGCCGACATTCTCATGAAAGGGCGGAAAATGGATCTTGGGCTGACGGGCAAGCTTGTGGTGGTCACGGGCGGAGGCGCTGGCATCGGCGGTGCCATCACGCGCGATCTGGTGAAAGAGGGGGCCCGCGTCGTCGTCCTGGCCCGCCGCCTGCCGGAGGAGCCGTGGTTTGCCGCCTCGGGCGCCGATTTCGTCCAGGCCGAACTCTCGCAGGATGATCAGGTCCGCAAGGGGGTGGAGGAGATCCATGCCCGCCATGGCCGGGTCTATGGCCTCGTCAACAATGCCGGCGTCAATGACGGCATCGACCTTGCGGCGGGACCGGAGGCGTTTCGCGCCTCGCTCAACGTCAACCTGATCCATTATTACACGATGGTGCATCTTCTGGCTGATGATCTGCGGGCCGAGAAGGGGGCCATCGTCAACATCTCCTCCAAGACGGCGGTGACGGGGCAGGGCAATACCTCGGCCTATGTCGCAGCGAAGGCCGCGCAACTGGGGCTGACGCGGGAATGGGCGGCGGCGTTCCTCAAAGACGGCGTGCGGGTCAACGCGATCCTGCCGGCCGAGGTGATGACCCCGCTTTATGCGCGCTGGATCAACACCTTCAAGGACCCCGATGCCAAACTGGCCGAGATCACCCAGCGCATCCCCCTGGGTCAGCGCATGACCGAGGATCACGAGATTGCCGCCATGGCCGTCTTTGCCCTGTCGCAGCGCGCCCTGCATCTGACGGGTCAGTGGCTGTTCGTCGATGGTGGCTATGTCCATCTGGACCGCGCCCTGGCGGGAGTCTGACAGATGCGGCCCGACCATCTCATCCTGACCGAGGGCGACGACGTGGCGATTGCCCTGGCCGATCTGCCCACCGGGCATGTGCTGGCGGGCGTGACCCTCACGACGCCGGTGCCGCGCGGCCACAAGGTGGCGCTGCATGATCTGGCGCAAGGCGCACAGGTGCGCCGCTATGGCCAGATCATCGGTCAGGCCACCCGCGCCATCGCGGCGGGCGAGCATATCCATGTCCAGAACCTCGGCATGTCCGACCACAGCGCCGATTATGCCATCGGCCAAAGCCTGCGCGAGGTCACGCCCCCTGACGCAACCCGCACCTTCATGGGCTACCGTAGGGCCGATGGCAAAGCCGGCACGCGGAACTTTCTGGGGGTTCTCACCTCGGTCAACTGCTCGGGCTCGGTGGCGCGCTTCATTGCCGAGGCGGCGGAGCAGACCGACTGGTTCAAGGCGCTGAAGAATGTTGATGGCATCGTGCCGATCGCCCATGGCTCAGGCTGCGGCATGTCGGGCGACAACGAGGGCTATCTGACCCTGTTCCGCACCCTGCAAGGCTATGCCCGGAACCCCAATTTCGCCGGGATCCTGCTGGTGGGCCTCGGGTGCGAGGTGATGCAGATCCCCGCCCTGGTCGGCAAGGCGCGGCTGCGGGCCGATGGGCAATTCCAGCATATGACCATTCAGGAAAGCGGCGGCACCAAACGCACGGTCGAACGCGGGGTGGAGGCGCTGCGGGAATTGGCCGCCGTGGCCGACACCTGCGTGCGAGAGCCGATCCCCGCCAGCGAGTTGGTCGTGGGCATGCAATGCGGTGGTTCGGATGGCTATTCGGGCATCACGGCGAACCCCGCACTCGGGGTGGCTTCCGATCTTCTGGTGGCGCAGGGGGGGACGACGATCCTGTCGGAAACCTCCGAGATTTACGGCGCCGAACATCTGCTGACCCGCCGTGCGCGCTCGGCCGAGGTGGGGGAGAAGCTGATCGACCGCATCCGCTGGTGGGAGGATTACTGTGCGCGCAACAAGGGCGAGCTGAACAACAACCCCTCGCCCGGCAACAAGAAGGGTGGCCTGACCACGATCCTGGAAAAGTCACTGGGGGCGGTGGCCAAGGGCGGCACGGCGCCCTTGGAGGGGGTCTATCTTTACGCCGAACCGATTGACCGCAAAGGTTTTGTCTTCATGGACAGCCCCGGCTACGACCCCTGTTCGGTGACCGGGCAGGTAGCGTCCGGCGCCAATCTGATCGTCTTTACCACCGGGCGCGGCTCGGTCTCGGGCTACAAGCCCGTGCCCTGCATCAAGATCGCCACCAACACCGAGATGTACCAGCGCCTGCAGGATGATATGGATATCAACACCGGCGACATCCTCGATGGCGTGACGTTGGAGGAAAAGGGGCACGAGATTTTCGAGATGTTCCTCCGCGTCGCCTCGGGCGAGAAAAGCCGGTCCGAGGATCTGGGCTTTGGCGGGGCAGAGTTTGTTCCTTGGCAAATCGGGGCGGTGATGTGATGCAGCGCATGGCGATGATGATCGGGCTGCGGCCCGAGAGTATGGATGAATACAAGGCCTTGCATGCCGCCGTCTGGCCGCAGGTTCTGGCGCGGATCTCGGCCTCGAACATCCGCAATTACTCGATCTTCTTGCGCCAGCCGGAGAACGTGATGTTCGGCTACTGGGAATACCACGGCACCGATTTCGCCGCCGACAGCGCCGCCATCGCCGCCGATCCAGTGACGCAGGAGTGGTGGAAGCTTTGCGGCCCGATGCAGGTGCCGCTGAAAACCCGCGCTGAAGGTGAATGGTGGGCCGGAATGGAAGAGGTCTTCCACCTCGACTGAGCCGGTCAGGCCGGGCACGAAACTTCGGATCAGGACAGACACAACCGCCCGGGCCTCCCCGCGCGATGCCAATTCCTGTTGACAGGAATTGGTCCTCTGTCGCATGAGGATATAACCAACTAGTTACATACTTGTGCGGTGGGTAGGGCGACGCCCCCCAGCCGCTGGCCCATCGGGAGGAGGACAGCATGAAGGTCTACGGGATGCAGCATGTCGGGTTCACGGTGCCGGACATGGATCAGGCCGTCCGGTTCTTTGAGGACCTGTTCGGCGGCGTGACGGTGCTTTCGACCGGTCTCGTCGATGTGGACGACACCTATATGCAGCGCCGGCTTGGCGTTCCGGGCAATTGCCGGATCGAGGACATCAAGGTTCTGCGCGTCGGCAATGGCAGCAATCTGGAGCTTTTCAGCTATTCCGGGGACCCCAACCCGGCCGAGGCACTGAAGCGCAACAGCCAGCCGGGCGGCTTTCATCTGGCCTTTCAGGTCGACAACGCGGAGGAGGCGGCCACGCGGCTGCGCGCGGCCGGCGTCGATGTGCTGGACGGCCCGAATTATGTCGATGCAGGCCCGATGGCCGGCCTGACCTGGTGCTATTTGCGCGCGCCTTGGGGCCAGTATCTGGAAATTGTCAGCATGGACGGCCCCTTGGGCCATGAAAGGGACGGTGGCCTCGCGCAATGGTCCCCCGCCCTGAACGCCTAGGTCGCACCATGCCCCATGAAATCATCATCCCGGCGCGCCAGACCTTCCAGCTTGACCCCTGCCAGGATGCGCCCCTGCAGCCCGGCGAAATTCGCGGCCGAACCGAATTTACGCTGATCAGCCAGGGCACCGAACTCGGCTGGGCCAATGGCGACGCTTTCCCCATCCGCCCCGGTTATGCGGCGGTGTTCACGGTGGACGAGGTGGGCGAGGGGGTGACGGGCATCGAGCCCGGTGCGCGCCGCTTTGCGATGGGCCTGCACCGTTCCACACAGACTCATCAAGCCGCGTTCACCCTGCCGGTGCCCGAGGGTCTTTCTTCGGATGTCGCGGTGATCGCCCGTCTGATGGGGGTCTCGATGACGACCCTGATGACGACGAAAGCGCGCGCCGGGGATGCCGTTCTGGTCTGCGGTGCGGGACCGGTGGGCTTTCTTGCGGCGCATCAGTTTCAGCTGGCGGGCTACCGCGTGACCGTGGTCGACCCCGACCCTTTGCGCCGCAGCCAGATCCTTGCCAGCGGCATCAAAGACTGCCGGGCCGAGATGCCGCTGGAGGATGCCAGCCTCAAGGCCAAGGTCGCGCTTCTGATCGATTGCTCGGGCCACGAGGGGGCGGTTCTTGCCGGCTGCCAGATGTTGCGCCGGGGTGGCGAAGCGGTGCTGGTCGGCGTACCCTGGCGCAAGCTGACCGACCATTCGGCGCATGAGGTGATGCGGGCGGTCTTCTTCAATCTGATCACCCTGCGGTCAGGCTGGGAATGGGAGCTGCCGATCCTGGACCGCGATTTTGTCTGGGAGGAACTGCTGGAGGGTTACAACAACGCGCCCCACAGCGTCTTTGGCGGCTTCGCGCGGGCGCTCGACTGGCTGGCGGAAGGTCGGATCCCGGTGGAAGGCCTGATTCACCGCGCAAGCCCAAGCGATCCCGCGGCGCTCTATGCCGATATCGCGGCGCGGCGGATTGCCGAGCCCTTCATCGTGCTGGACTGGACGCTGCTCGGAAAGGAATGAGGATGATTGTGATGACCCCGGTTCTGGCCTCGGCCACGGCGATGCAACTGGTGCAGGCGGCTGTTGGCCATGCCGCAGGGAATGGCTGGAAGGTGGCTGTCTGCGTGGTGGACCCTGCCGGCGCGCCTTTGGCGTCGTGGCGGATGGATGAAGTCACCCCGCCGATCGCCGAATTTGCCGCCGACAAGGCCTATACCGCCGCCACCATGCGGCGCAGCACGGCGGCTTTCTTCGAGCGGATGGACGGTTCGGCCAGCCTGCGTCTGGGCTTGGCCAACCGCGACCGGCTACTGGTCTGGGGCGGTGGTCTGCCCATCTTCCATGCGGGCAAGGTGATCGGCGGCATCGGCGTGTCGGGCGCGCAGGATTTCGAGGACATCGCCTGCGCCCAGACGGCATTGGAGCAGGCCGGACTGGATTGGCAGGCCTGAGCGGCGCGGTCTGGCCCGGAGGTCAGGCCGCAACCAGCCGCATGATCGTGTCGATGTTGAAGCGCAGACGCTCCTCCAGCGCCTCTTTCGTCATCAGGTCGCGTTCAAAGACGATGGAGCCGGTGTAGCGGTTGGTGATGTAGTAATAGCCGATTGCGGCGACAGTGATGTTCAGCTGCACCGGGTCGATGCCCGCGCGAAAGACCCCGGTCGCGACTCCGCGGTTCAGGATGTTCTCCATCATCGACACGAACTTGCGGCTGTAGACCTTCACCACCTCGGAGCGTTTCAGATGCTTGGCGCGGTGCAGGTTTTCGCTGTTCACCAGCGTGATGAATTCCGGGTTCTTCAGGTAATAGCTCCAGGTGAAGCGCACCAGGCGTTCCAGCGCCTCTTTCGGTTCCAGATGGTCAAGGTTCAGCTTCTGTTCGGCCGAGCGGATATCGACATAGGCGTTTTCCAGGACGGTCTGGAACAGGCCCTCCTTGCTGCCAAAGTAGTGATAAATCATGCGCTTGTTGGCTTTCGCCTTCTCGGCGATCACATCGACGCGCGCGCCGCCCATCCCGCTTTTTGCGAACTCTTTCTTGGCCGCATCGAGGATGCGCGCCTTGGTCGCCTCGGCGTCCCGGACCCGGGGTTTGGCAGCGGAATCTGCGGGGTCAGCCTGTGTCGTCACGGTCATATCCTCCGGCGCCAAAGGGTTGGCCCTTGCAGCAGTCTTACACAGAGCGGGCGTCTGTCGTCAAAGCGGTTCCTGCAGAAAGCTCACAGGAAATGATGCTGAAAACACTTGACTCGCAACGCTGCAAGAAAGTAACCAGTTAGTGCGTTAAGGGGCCGGGGCCAAAACCTGCTCCGGCTGCGACTCAAGCCTGGCTTGATCGCGTCGACCGCCGCGTAACCCGCCACCCAAGGTGGCATGATGTGGAAAAGGGGAGGAACCTATGTCTACTTTCATCAAGGATTTCATCGAAAAAGAGACGATCAACCGCCGCAACTTCCTGCTCGCCTCGGCGACGGGCCTTGGCGCCATGGCGCTGCCGTCGGCCTTTGGCAGCGGTGCGGCCCATGCCGCGACCGACCCGGCGCTGGCCTGGAGCTATCGTGACCGCGCCTCGGCCTACTGGAACGCCATCGTGTCGGGCGGCGAGACCTTCGTCGAAAGCCTGGGCAAGAAGAAAGAGGACATGACCAGCCTGATCAACGAGGGCTCGTCGGAGAAATCCCTGGCCGATATCAAATCCTTCCTGGCCAAGAACAGCGGCAATTGCGCCATCGCCTGCGACCCGAACGACAGCCCGAACGCCCGCCCGGTGGCCGAGGCCGTCAAGGCGGCCGGCGGCTATGTCACCACGATCTGGAACAAGACCGACGACCTGCACCCCTGGGACATTGGCGACAACTATGTGGCCCACCTCAGCTGGTCGGGCGAGAAGCCCTCGGAAGAGGCGGCGCGCGTGCTGTTCAAGGCGATGGGCGGCAAGGGCGGCGTCGTCCACCTCGGCGGCATCCCGGCCAACATCCCGGCGATCGAACGTCTGCAGGGCCTGAAGAACGCGCTGAAGGATTTCCCCGATATCGAACTGCTGGACGTGCAGGCTGCTGACTGGGACACCCAGAAGGCGACCGAGCTGATGGCCTCCTTCATCACGCGCTATGGTGACAAGATCACGGGCGTGCATTGCGCCAATGACAACATGGCTTACGGCGTGGTCGAGGCCTTCAAGGCCGAAGGCATCACCGGCGTGCCGATCGTGGCCTTCGACGGCAACCCGGAAGCCGTGCAGATGGTGATCGACGGCGCCCTTCTGGCCACCGTCTTCACCAACCCCTACTGGGGCGGCGGCATTGCCCTGTCCCTGGCGCATCACGCGGCCATCGGCTCATTCAAACCCTCGGAAGAGCCGAACGAGCATCGCGAGTTCTACGGTCCGTCGATCGTGGTGACCCATGACGACGCCGTGGCCTTCAAGGCCAAGTACATGGATGCGACCCCGGTCTATGACTGGAACGACCTCTGGGGCCTGTCGGCGGGCGGCATCGTCTACAAGTAAGAGCATCGGCAGGGGGCGGGCCTGATGGCGCGCCCCCGCAATATTGCGGCGCAAGAGGCCGCAAGTCAGGCAGGGGGGAGACGGCGTGACGCAGCACAACTCACGAAAGACACTACTGAAATGGGCGCCGCTTCTGGTGCTGCTGGTTCTCGTCATCTTCTTCACGGCGATCAACCCGGCCTTCTTCTCGCTGCGCAACTTCGCCCGCATCGCGATCACCTCCTCGCCCGCGCTGATGGTGGCGATCGGGGTCACCTTCATCATCATCATGGGCTCGATCGACCTGTCGATGGAGGGGGCAATCTCCCTCAGCGCGGTGATCTTCGCCTTCCTGTTCCGCTATTTCGGCGGAACGCTGGACAGCTGGGGCTGGCTGGCCTTGCCGCTGATCGTACTGTTCGGGGCGGCCTTTGGCTGGATCAACGGGATGATCCATGTCCGGCTGCGCATTCCGTCCTTCATGGCCAGTCTGGCCATGGGCTTTGTCGGCACCGGGGCGGCGATCCTTCTGACCGGGGGCAATATCGTCAAGGTCAATGACGAGCTGTTCCGTGGCCTCTTGACCGTGCGCTACTTCGGCTTTCCGATCATGGTCTATGTCGCGGTCTTCTTCCTGCTGGTCGGCGCCTTTATCCAATCCTATACCACGCTGGGCCGCAACTTCTATGCAGTGGGCGGTGGCGAGGAGCTCGCCCATGCCTCTGGCGTGAACGTGCGCCGGGTGCGGGTCATGGCCTATGCTCTGGCCGGCGCCTATTACGCCATCGCGGCGATCCTTGCGGTCGGCAAGATCGGCCAGGCGGAATCGGTCAGCGGGGCCAATTTCATGTTCATCTCGATCACCTCGGTGGTGGTCGGCGGCGTGGCGCTCTGGGGCGGCACGGGGGGCGTCTGGAACGCGCTGGTCGGCGTGCTGATCGTCAGCGTCATCAACAACGGCATGGTCGTGATCGGCCTGCCAGACTTCATTCAGGACGGGATGCTGGGCATTCTGGTCATCGTGGCGGTCGTGCTGTCCACCGACCGGCGCTCCATCCAGGTCGTGAAATAGGGGGCTTGCGATGTACGAGCTGAAGAAAGTCGACAAGAAGTTCCCCGGGGTCCATGCGCTGAAAGCGGTGGATTTCCATGTGAACCGGGGCGAGATCGTGGGTCTCGTCGGCGAGAACGGCGCCGGGAAATCGACCCTGATGAAGGTGATCTACGGCGCCTATCAGCCCGATGGCGGCCAGGTGGTGATCGACGGCAAGGCGGTGCGCTTTGCCAACCCGCGCGCCGCGATGGAGCAGGGCATCGGCATGGTGTTCCAGGAACAATCCCTGATCGCAAACCTGACCGTGATGGAGAATATCTTCCTCGGCTACGAGGCGCAGTTCGTCCGTTTCGGCGTGATCAACTGGAAGGCCATGGCCGAAGCCGCCAAGGCGCAGCTGGCCAAGGTCAAGCTGGACATCGACCCCGCCACCACCACCGCCGACCTTTCCTTTGCACAGCGCCAGCTGGTCGAACTGGCCAAGGTGCTGACGCTGGAAGAGCGGGTGAAAGGCAACCTCGTGATCCTGTTGGACGAGCCGACCTCAGTTCTGGCCAAGGAGGAGGTGCAGCTTCTGTTCAAGCTGGTCCGCGAGCTGACCTCGCGCGCCTCGTTCATCTTCGTCAGCCACCGGATGGACGAGGTGATGGAGCTGTCCGACCGCATCTATGTGATGAAGGATGGCGCCGTGGTCGATGTGGTGGAACGCGGCCAGAAGACGGTCGAGCAGATCCAGCACAAGATGGTCGGCCGCAATGTCGACAAGGAATATTACCGCGAGCAGCGCCAGAAGCCCTATGACGCGGGCAAGGAGCTGGTCCGGCTCGACAATGTCGACCTGCCGGGCCGGGTCCGCAACATCAACCTGACCCTCCATGCAGGCGAGGTCCTGTGTCTTGTGGGCACCGAAGGCTCGGGCCGCGAAGCGATCCTGAGGACCATCTACGGCATGCTGACCCCGGTGCGCGGCAAGGTGATCATCAAGGGCCAGCCCACTGCCCCCCTCTCGCCGCAAGGCGCCGTGGCGCGCGGGGTGGGCTATGTGCCGCGCGAGC
The DNA here is from genome assembly GCF_056403335.1 of Rhodobacter sp. P2_H5. Lineage (NCBI taxonomy): Bacteria > Pseudomonadati > Pseudomonadota > Alphaproteobacteria > Rhodobacterales > Rhodobacter > Rhodobacter sp. P2_H5. The sequence continues at coordinate 109,227 of NZ_JBFUFS010000012.1, forward strand.
GCAAGATCGAGGGCATCGTCGCGGGCATGAATGTGTTTGAAAACATGACCCTTTCGCAGATGGGCAAACATTCCAGCGCCGGCGTGCTGCGCATCGCGGGCGAGCGGGCCCTGGCCAAGGAATGGATCGCCAAGCTGTCGATCAAGGCAAGCTCCGAGCTTGCCGATTGCGGCAACCTCTCGGGCGGCAACCAGCAGAAGGTGGTTCTGGCCAAATGGCGCTCGGGCGGGTCCGACATCATGCTATTGGACCATCCGACGCGCGGCCTCGATATCGGGGCCAAGGAAGATGTCTATGACATGATCCGCGACATGTCGGATGCCGGGGTCGGCATCGTTTTGGTGGCCGACACGCTGGAAGAGGCGATTGGCCTGTCGCACACCATCATCGTCGTCAAGGACGGTGCGATCCAGAAGCAGTTCAACAGCAGCGATGGAGCGAAACCCTCGCTCTTCGACCTTATCCATTACATGATCTGAGGCACGAGAATGGATTTCCAGCGTTTCAAACCGCATCTGCCCTGGATCACACTTCTGGTTCTGGTGGCCGCCGTCGGCCTTGTCGACGATACCTTCCTGCGCCCCGCCAACCTGTTGTCGCTGGCGGGCGATATCGTGCCCCTGTTCATCATGGCGCTGGGCCTGACCTTCGCCATCTACATCGGCGGCATCGACCTTTCGGCCCAGTCGATGGCGAACCTGATCACCGTGGTGGCCTCGCTTTACCTGGCCCAGTTCGGCGGTTGGGTCGCGCTGCTCTGCCTTGTGGTCGGCTTCGGGATGGGGACGATTTCGGGCTATGTGACGACCAGGCTTCTGGTGCCGTCCTTCATCTCGACCCTGGCGGTGGGCGGCGTGGCCTTTTCGCTGGCGCAGTACCTGTCGGGCCAAAGAGCCCTGAACATGGACGCGGTGCAGCGCGATGCGGTCTTCGGCTGGATGATCGGCAAATCCGGCCCGGTCCCGCACGAGCTGTTCATCGCGGCGGGGCTTCTTGCCATCACCCTTTTCATCGAGCGTCGCACGACTCTGGGCCGCGCCTTGAAGGCCGTGGGAGCGGGCGAGCCTGCGGCGGCGGCCTCGGGGATCAACGTGGCGCGTTACAAGATCCTGGCCTTTGCCATCTCTGGCACCTTGGCGGCGGCGGCGGGCCTTTTGTTCGCGGTCAAGCTTTCAGGCGGGGCGCCGACCATTGCCAATGGCTTTCTTCTGCCGGCCATCGTGGCGGTGCTGGTGGGGGGCACGCCCCTGACGGGCGGCGTCGGCGGGGTGCTCAACACCGCCATCGGCACGCTGATCGTGGCGGTGATCCGCGCCTCGATGCTCTATTTCGACATCCAGGCGACCCAGCAGCAGATGGTCTTCGGTCTGGTGCTGATCGCGGCCATCGCCCTGACCATCGACCGCGCCAAGCTGCGCACCGTGAAATAGGGGAAGGCGATGAAAGCCGCCGTCCTGATCGCCCCCGGCCGGTTCGAGGTCCGGGATGTCCCCCTGCCGCAGTTCGGTGCCGAAGATGCCTTGATCCGCGTCAGCCGCACCGGAATTTGCGGCACCGATCTGCACATCTTCCACGGCCATTACGCCGCCGACCGTCTGCCGCTGATCCCGGGGCATGAGTTCTGCGGCTCTGTGGACGAGGTCGGGGCCAATGTCCGCCATCTGACCCCGGGTCAGCGCGTGGTGGCCGATATCAACATCGGTTGCGGCACCTGCTACTGGTGCCGCCGGAACGAGGTGCTGAACTGCCCCACCATGACCCAGGTCGGCATTGGGCGCGACGGGGCCTTTGCCGAATATGTCTCGCTTCCCGCGCGGCTGGTCATTCCCGCCCCCGACGCGGTGCCCGATGCGGTGCTGGCCCTGACAGAGCCGGTCGCCTGTGTGGTGCGTGCCGCCCGCAAGGCCGATGCCCGCTTCGGCCAGTCGGTCGTCATCCTTGGCGCCGGGCCGATGGGCAACCTGCATGTCCAGATGATGCGGCTGGTGGGCGCAGCCCCGATCATCGTGGCCGACCTGTCGGAGGCGCGCTGCCAGATGGCGCTTGCCGTCGGCGCCGATGCCGCGATCAGCGACCCCACGGCGCTGCGCGATCAGGTTCTGGCCCTGACCCAGGGCCGCGGCGCCGACCTCGTGATCGAAAGCGTGGGCTCGCCCAAGCTTTACGCCACCGCCCAGTCCCTGATCCGCAAGGGCGGACATATCGCGCTTTTCGGCCTGACCGGGCCGGAGGAGGCGCTGCCGGTCAATATCCTGCGGACCATTCTCGAAGAAAACAGCCTGAAAGGCTCGGTCGCGGGCATGGGCGAGGATATGCACGACGCCCTGACCCTGCTGGCGCATGGCCGTTTCCGGACCGACGCCTTCACGCAGGCCAGCTATGCGCTGGACGAGATCCAGACCGCCTTCGACACCTTTTCGGCCCGCCCGGCCGACCTCAAAACCCAGATCACATTCTGACGCATTGGAGCCCCTGATGGACCACGCAAGCCACATCCTGTCGCCGCCCACCACCGCGCGCGAGTTCGGCTTCTATGTGGACGGCGCCTGGCACGGCGGCCGCCCGCTGTTTGAACGCGCCTCGCCCGGGCATGGCGTGCCGGTCACCCTGATCCCGAAATGCACGGTCGAGGATCTGAACGCCGCTGTCGCCGCCGCCCGCCGCGCTTTCGAGGATAGGCGCTGGGCTGGCCTTTCGGGTGCCGCCCGCGCCGCTGTCCTTTTGCGGGCGGCAGAAATCCTGCGCCGCAGACGGGATGAGATCGCCTATTGGGAGGTGCTGGAAAACGGCAAGCCCATCACCCAGGCCAAGGGCGAGATCGACCATTGCATCGCCTGTTTCGAGGTCGGCGCCGGGGCCGCGCGCCTGCTGCATGGCGACAGCTACAACAGCCTCGGCGACAGCCTGTTCGGCATGGTCCTGCGCGAGCCGATCGGGGTGGTGGGACTGATCACGCCGTGGAACTTCCCCTTCCTGATCCTCTGCGAAAGGGTGCCCTTCATCCTCGCTTCGGGCTGCACGATGGTGGTCAAGCCGTCCGAGGTCACCTCAGCCACCACGCTGATCCTCGCCGAGGTGCTGGAGGAGGCGGGCCTGCCCAAGGGCGTCTACAACGTCATCACCGGGTCAGGGCGCACGATTGGTCAGGCGCTGACCGAACATCCCGATGTCGACATGCTGTCCTTCACCGGTTCGACGGCGGTGGGGCGGTCTTGTGTGCATGCCGCGGCCGACAGCAATTTCAAGAAACTGGGGCTGGAGCTTGGCGGCAAGAACCCGATCATCGTCTTTGCCGATAGCGATCTTGACGATGCCGCCGATGCCGCGGCCTTCGGGATCAGCTTCAACACCGGGCAATGCTGCGTCTCTTCCAGCCGGCTGATCGTTGAACGCAGCGTCGCCAAGGCCTTCGAGGCGAAGCTGGCCGCCAAGATGGCCAAGATCCGCGTCGGCGACCCCTTGGACGCAAATACGCAGGTGGGGGCCATCACCACGGGCGCGCAAAATGATGTGATCCTGTCCTATATCGCCAAGGGCCAGGCCGAGGGGGCCAGGCTCGTGACCGGCGGCACCGTGCTCGATTTCGGCCACGGGCAATATATCGCGCCGACGCTCTTTACCGATGTCACGCCGCAGATGGCGATTGCGTCGGATGAGATTTTCGGGCCAGTTCTGTGCTCGATGCCTTTCGACACGCTGGAGGAGGCGATCGCCTTGGCCAATGACACGGTTTACGGCCTCGCCGCCTCGGTCTGGACCCAGGACATCACCAAGGCGCTGACCGTGACGCGCAGGGTGCGGGCCGGGCGGTTCTGGGTGAATTGCATCATGGCGGGCGGGCCGGAAATGCCGCTGGGCGGCTTCAAGCAATCCGGCTGGGGGCGCGAGGCGGGCAGTTACGGGGTCGAGGAATATACCCAGGTCAAATCCGTTCATGTGGAACTGACCAAGCGGACACATTGGATCGGATGATGGCAGAGCAGGGCTTTGACTATGTGATCGTGGGGGGCGGCTCGGCTGGCTGCGTGCTGGCGGCCCGCCTGTCGGAGAACGCCGCCGTGCGGGTCTGCCTGATCGAGGCGGGCGGCAAGGACAACCACCCCCTGATCCACATGCCGGTGGGCTTTGCCAAGATGACCACCGGCCCCCTGACCTGGGGCCTGACCACCACACCGCAGCGCCACGCCAACAACCGCGAGATTGCCTATGCCCAGGCCAAGGTTCTGGGCGGCGGTTCCTCTATCAATGCCGAGATCTTCACTCGTGGCCACGCCTCGGACTACGACCGCTGGGCCGCCGAAGGTGCCGAGGGCTGGAGCGCCAGGGAGGTGCAGAAATACTTCCTGCGCTCCGAAGGCAACACGACGCTTTCGGGAGAGTTGCATGGCACCGACGGGCCCTTGGGCGTCTCGAACCTGCCAGATCCCAACCCGATGTCGCGCGCCTTCGTGCAAAGCTGTCAGGAGCGCGGCATCCCCTATAACCCCGATTTCAACGGCGCCCTGCAGGCGGGGTCGGGCTTCTACCAGACCACCACCAAGAACAAGCGGCGCTGTTCGGCGGCGGTGGGCTATCTGCGCCCGGCCATGAGCCGCCCGAACCTGACTCTGGTCACCAGCGCCCTGGTACGGCGCGTGGTCTTCGAAGGCCGCCGTGCGGTCGGTGTCGAATATGCGGTGGGCGGTGCCGTGCAGGTGGCAAGGGCGGAGGCCGAGGTGATCATCACCTCGGGCGCCATCGGCTCGCCCAAGCTGATGCTGTTGTCCGGCGTTGGTCCTGCCGCCGATCTGGCCCGCCACGGCATCAAGGTGGTGCATGACCTGCCCGGCGTCGGCCAGAACCTGACCGACCACTTCGGCATCGACATCGTGGCCGAACTGAAGGGCCACGACAGTCTGGACAAGTACAACAAGCCGCTTTGGGCGCTCTGGGCCGGGATCGAATACGCCCTGTTCAAGTCGGGCCCGGTGACCTCGAATGTCGTCGAGGCTGGTGCCTTCTGGTATGCCGACAAGGCCGCCCCTTGCCCTGACCTGCAGTTCCACTTCCTGGCAGGTGCCGGGGCCGAGGCCGGGGTGCCCTCGGTGCCGAAGGGCTCTTCCGGCGTCACGCTGAACAGCTACACGCTGCGCCCGAAATCGCGCGGCTCTGTCACCCTGCGCTCCAGCGACCCGGCAGATCTGCCGCTGGTCGATCCCAACTTCCTGGCTGAGCCGGATGATCTGCGCATCTCCACCGAAGGCGTCAGGCTGAGCCGCGAGATCTTCAGCCAGCCTTCGCTGCAAAAGCACATCCGGATGCTGCGCTTTCCTGATGAAAACGTCCGCACCCAGGCCGATTTCGAGGCTTACGCCAGGCAATATGGCCGGACCTCCTATCACCCGGTGTCGACCTGCCGGATGGGGCAGGACGAGATGGCGGTGGTGGACCCGCAGTTGCGCGTGCGGGGGCTGGATGGGCTGCGGATCTGCGACAGTTCGGTGATGCCCTCGATGATCGGATCGAACACCAATGCGCCGACCATCATGATTGGCGAAAAGGCCGCCGACCTGATCCGCGGCAACCACTGAGCCCGTGCAAAAGGGGCGGCCCCAGATCGGGCCGCCCCTTTTCGTTCAATCCCAGTCCGGTGCTATCGCGACCTTTTCCTTGGTCACCACGCGGTAGCCGGTCGCCGTCATCGCCTCGATCCGCGCCATGTCGATCGAGGACAGGGTGAAATCCATCACCTCGAAATTCGCTTTGATATTGGCCGGTTTGGTCGACATCGTGTTGATCGACACGCCCTTTTGCAGGATCCAGCGCAGGATCACCTGCGCCGCCGACTTGCCATAGCCGGCGCCGATCTCGGCGAAGAGCGGGTATTTGAACACCTCGCCCCGCGCCACCGAGCAATAGGAGGACAGGGGAATCCCCGTCTCTGCCGCAGCGGCCAGCAGGATGTTCTGGTTCAGGAGCGGGTGAAATTCGACCTGGTTGCTGACGATCGGCGCCGACACGATGGCCTTGGCCTCGCGCATCATCTTTGCCGTGAAATTCGAGATGCCGATGTTGCGCGTCAGGCCCTGCGCCATGGCCTGTTCCAGCAGGCGCAGGGGTGGGGCGATGTTCCCATCGGCCGGCGGCCAGTGCAGGTACAGCACGTCGACCTGAAGGACCTGCAGATCCTTCAGGCTCTGTTCGACCGAGGGCAGGAAATCGACCGCGCCAAAGGCGTCGGGCTTCACCTTGGTGACGATGCAAAGCTCCTCGCGCGGCACGCCACTGGCCTTCAGGGCGGCCCCGGTCTCGGCCTCGTTCTCGTACCATTGCGCGGTATCGAAGGCGCGGTAGCCCGCTGCGATGGCGGCCTCGATGGCCTGGCTCAGTTCCTCGCCCCGCAGGGGGAAAGTGCCAAAGCTGCGTTGGTAGGTCTTCTGAAAGCAGATGTTCATATGCCTCTCCCCCTCCGGTGGATGCTGATCTGGGGCCTCGCAAAAGGGCTGCGAAAAACCGCTTGCCGCCCTTGGCAGGCCGTGCTTATTCTTATAACCAGTTAGTTACTTGTTGCGCAACTGGGCTTGAGGAGAATCGTGATGTCCAAGATCAAAACAGCTGCCGAGGCCGTGCGGCTGATCCGGGACGGGGCGATGGTTGCGGTCAATTCCTCGTCCGGTCTGTGTTGCCCGGACGCGGTTTTGAAGGCGCTGGGCGAAAGGTTTGTGGAGGAGGGGCATCCGCGCGGTCTGACCTCGATCCACCCGATTGCGGCGGGCGACATGTTCGGCAGCCTTGGCGTCGATCACATCGCCAAGGAGGGCATGCTGGTGCGGATCATCGGCGGGTCCTACCCCTCTGGTCCCTCAAACGCAGCGCCGCCGCTGATCTGGCAGATGATCCTGGCCGAAGAGGTGGAGGCCTATAACGTCCCCTCGGGCATCGTCTTCGACATGCTGCGCGAAGGCGCGGCCAAGCGGCCGGGGGTGTTGACCAAGGTCGGGATGGACACCTTCGTGGACCCCGATCAGGAGGGCTGTGCGATGAACGCCTCGGCCAAGGCCAAGCCGCTGGTGCGACGGGTCGATTTTGCCGGTGAGGACTGGCTGCATTTCCCGGCGCTGCAGCCCGATGTGGCGATCATCCGCGCCTCGACTTCGGACGAAAATGGCAACCTGACCTTTGAACAGGAAGGCGCCACCCTCGGCGCGATGGAGATGGCGCTGGCCGCCCGCAACTCCGGCGGTTTGGTCATCGCGCAGGTGCGGAGGATAGCACAAAACGGGTCCCTGCGGCCGCATGATGTGCGGGTGCCGGGGATTCTGGTCGACGTGATCGTCGAGGCGCCCGACCAGTTGCAGACCACCGCCACACCCTATGACCCGGCGATCTCGGGCGAGCTGTTCCGCCCGCTCGACACTTTCCGCTTGGCCGAGTTCAACCCCTCCAAGGTGATCGCCCGCCGCGTGGCGCAGGAACTGCAAGCCGGTTGGGCGGTGAACATCGGCTTCGGCATCTCGGCCAACGTGCCGCGAATCCTGTTGGAGGAGGGGCTGCACGGCAAGGTCACCTGGGTGATCGAACAGGGCGCTGTGGGCGGCATCCCGCTTCTGGATTTCAAATTCGGTTGCGCCAGCAATGCCGAGGCCTTTGTCGCCTCGCCCCACCAGTTCAGCTATTTCCAGGCCGGGGGCTTTGACTGTTCGCTGCTGTCGTTCCTTGAGATTGATGCCGAGGGTTCGGTCAACGTCTCGCGCCTGTCGGCCACGCCGCACCGGACGGCGGGGGCGGGGGGCTTTGTCGACATCACTGCGCGGGCGCGCAAGATCGTCTTTTCCGGCAATTTCAACGCCGGGGCGAAGATGCATCTCGAAGGCGGGCGGCTGGTGATCGACAAGGAGGGCAAGGTGGCGAAATTCGTGCCGAAGGTCGATCAGGTCAGCTTCTCGGGCCGCAGGGCGCGGGCGCAGGGGCAAGATGTGACCTATGTCACCGAACGCTGCGTGATCCGGCTCGCGGCCGAGGGGCTGGTGGTGACCGAAATCGCCCCCGGCATGGACCTGCAGCGCGACATTCTGGACCAGTCGGCCACGCCTTTGGCCGTGGCGTCCAACCTCAGGACGATGGACGCCGGGCTGTTTCTGGAGCCCGCTTTCGGGCTGGCGCTATGACCGACCCCCGGCTTGATCTGACCATCAGAGGCAAGGTCGCCCGGCTGGTGATCCGCCGGTCCGAAAAGCTGAACGCGCTGGATGCGGCGATGGTGGACGCGCTGTTGCCGCTCTGCCGCCAGATCGAACGCTCTGACGCGCGGATGGTGGTGCTGACTGGCGAGGGCAAATCCTTCTGCGCCGGGGGAGATATCGCGGCGTGGAGTGCCTTGTCTCCGCAGGATTTTGCCCTGCACTGGTTGCGCGACGGTCATCAGGCCTTTGACGCCCTGGCCCGGTTGCGCCAGCCGCTGATCGCGGTGCTGAACGGCCATTGCCTCGGCGGCGGGCTGGAGCTTGCCGCCTGTGCCGATCTCAGGGTTGCCGAGGCCCATGTGAAGATCGGCCTGCCCGAGACGGGTCTGGGCATCATCCCCGGCTGGTCCGGCACCCAACGCCTCAGCCGAAGGTTCGGCGCGCAGCTGGTGAGGCGTATGGCGCTGATGGGCGAGGTCTTCACCGCCGATCAGGCGCTGGCCCTTGGCATCGTCGATCAGATCGCCCCCAGCGGAGAGGGGCTTGCCGCCGCCGAACTTGTGGTGGAACGTGTTCTGGCCCGTGCGCCTCTGGCCACGGATCTGACCAAGATGCTCATCAACAGTGCCGAGGGCGAAGAACAGGGCCGTATCCCGGAGATCCTCGCCGGAGGTTTCGCGGCCGGCGCCTCCGATCTGGCCGAAGGCCTCGCCGCCTTCCGCGACAAACGCAAACCCCGTTTCGGGGGAAAGGACTGACATGATCCGACATATCGTAGCCCTGCGGTTTCGCGATGGCACCAGCGCCGCCACAAAGGCGAGCATTTACCGCGATCTGGCCGGGTTGTCGGGCCATATCGACGGGATCCTTGATTTCAAAAGCTTCTCGAATGTCTCACCCGAGTTGCCGCTGGTGCGGGGGTACAATGACCTCTTCTGGTTTGATTTCCGCGACGCTGCGGTGCGCGATGCCTATCTGGTGGACCCGGAGCATCAGGCGATCGGCGGGCGCATCGTGGCCGAAACGGAGGGCGGGGCCGAGGGCGTTTTCGTGTTCGACGTCGCACTGGCATGACCCCGGAAGACCGCAGCTTTCTCACCGGTCTGTTTGAGGCCGCGGTGCAGGCCGCCGACCCGACCGAGGCCTTGCGCCACCATCTCCCCGCCAAGCCCAAGGGGCGTGTCGTGGTGATCGGCGCGGGGAAGGGCGCGGCCCAGCTCGCGGCGGCGTTCGAGACACTGTGGGACGGGCCGGTGGAGGGTGTGGTTGTCACCCGCTACGGCTACGGTTGCCCGACCATGGCGATCCGGGTGATGGAGGCGGCGCATCCGGTGCCCGATGCCGCGGGGCTTGCGGCAAGTGCGGCGCTGTTCGCGGCGGTCAGGGGGCTGGGGCCGCAGGATCTGGTCATTGCGCTGATCTGCGGCGGCGGCTCGGCCCTGCTGCCCTGCCCGCCGGGCGATCTGACCCTTGAGGACGAGGCGGCGCTGAACCGGGCCTTGCTCGCCTCGGGCGCGCCGATCTCGGTGATGAACGCGATCCGCAAGCAGGTGTCGGGCATCAAGGGCGGGCGACTGGCTGCGGCCTGTCATCCGGCGCGGGTGGTCAGCCTTGTCGTCTCGGACGTGCCCGGGGATGACCCGGCGCAGGTGGCCTCCGGCCCGACGGTGCCCGATGCGGTGACGCGGGCCGAGGCGCGGGCCATGGCTGCGGCATGGCGGATCGACCTGCCACCCAAGGTAGCCGCCTGGCTTGCGGGCGACGAGGGGCTGGCGCCGATGCCCGGCGACCCGGTCTTTGCGGGGCATGAGGTCAAGGTCATCGCCTCCGCCCGATTGTCGCTGGAGGCGGCGGCGGCCCGGGCTGAGGCCATGGGTATTCCGCCGGTGATCCTGTCGGACGCCATCGAGGGTGAGGCGCGTGACATCGGCCGGATGCACGCCGCCATCGCGCGCGAGGTCGCGAGCCGCGGCCGCCCCTTCCGCCGCCCGGTCGTGATCCTGTCGGGTGGCGAGACCACCGTCACCCTGCGCGGCAAGGGCAGGGGCGGGCGCAATTCGGAGTTTCTGCTGGCGCTGGCGCTCGCGGCCGAGGGTGTGCCCTTTGCCGCCCTCGCCGCCGATACCGATGGCATCGACGGGTCCGAGGACAATGCCGGCGCCTTCGCCGATGGCAGTTCGATGGCGCGGCTGCGCGCCCAGGGCCTGGACCCCGGCGCGCGCCTGTCGGCCAATGACGCCTATTCCGCCTTCGAAGCCCTGTCCGACCTTTTCGTTCCCGGGCCGACCGGGACCAATGTCAACGATTTCCGGGCCATCCTGATCCGCTGAGCCTCAGCGATAGACCATCAGCAGATTATGCCCGCGCTGCACGACCTCGGCCCGCTGGTTGACGGCGGTCACCTCCAGCCGCAGGATGCCGCGGTCCTGCCGCGAAGTGGGCCGCTTTTCCACGACGGTCAGGCGCGCCTGAACGGTGTCGTTGCTGAGGACCGGCGCCTGGAACCGCCACTCCCAGCCGAGCGAGGCCACCGCCTTGAACTGCGCCGGGCACTGGTTCTTCAACCCGTCGATCAGGGACAGGACCAGCAAGCCATGCGCCACGCGGGCGGCAAAGCCGTGGCGCTGTGCCGCCGCATCGGTCAGGTGGATCTCGAACCGGTCGCCGGTCAGATCGGCGAAAGCGTCGATCATCGCGGGTGTCACGGTCAGCCTGGCCGTCTCGATCCGGTCGTCCAGCGCCACATCGTCAAAGCCATGACGCCCCGGCGCGAGCTCTCTCATGCCGGAACCGGGGCATCTTCGCGCAGCAAGCCCTTCGCTTTCAGCTCGGTCCAGAAGGCGGCGGGAATCGGGTGGCTGAACCAGGCGAGGTTCTGCTGCAGTTGGGTGACATTGCGGGTGCCCGCGATGAACGAGGGAATCGCCGGATGCGCCGCCACGAATTGCAGGGCAGCGGCGGCCAGGGGCACGTAGTGGGCGGCACAGACGGCCTCGATCTTGGCCACCTTCTCCATCACGGCAGCAGGGGCCGGGGCGTAGTTGTACTTTGCCCCCGGCTTGGCCCCCGTCGCAAGAATCCCCGAGTTGAAGCCGCCGCCGACCAGAACCGCCGCCCCGCGCGCCTCACACAGCGGCAGGAAGTCGTTCAGCGCCTCTTGTTCCAGCAAAGTATAGCGGCCAGCCAGCAGGAAGCAGTCGAAGTCGCGCTGTTTCAGGGCCTCAAGGCATACCTCCCATTCGTTCACACCGACCCCGATGGCTTTCAGCACCCCCTGTTCGCGCAAGGAGGCGAGGGCGCGGTAGCAGCCGTCCATCGCCTGCTTGAACACCTCGGGCTGCTCGGCGCCACGGGTGAAGACGTCGATGTCATGGATGAACATGATGTCGATATGTTCCAGCGCCAGGCGCTGCAGGCTGTCTTCGACCGACCGCATCGTGCCGTCATAGGAATAGTCGAAATGCATCGTGAAGGGGGCGGCATTGACCCAAGGCGCAAAGTCGATGCTGGCCCGGCGCGCCGGTTTCAGCAGGCGCCCGACCTTGGAGGCCAGAACGAAGTCGTCGCGGTCCTTCCAGCGCAGCGCCTGCCCGGTGCGCGCCTCGGACAGGCCGTGGCCATACATCGGCGCGGTGTCGTACAGGCGAATCCCGGCGTTCCAGGCCGTGTCGAACATGGCAGTCGCCGTGGGTTCGTCGATCTCGGCCAGGAAATTGCCGACCGGTGCGGTGCCGAATCCAAAGGCCGTCACCTCCAGATCTGTCCGTCCGAATTTGCGCTTCTGGGTCGGTTGCATGGGAGACTCCCCGAGGTTAAGTAACTATTTGGTTATTTGTAGCCGAGTTTTTCGACGCTGCAAGCCTGTTTCCGGGCCTGCCCTGTTTTTTCCGTCTTGACCTTGGGGGTCGCCGCTCAATAATGTAACCAGATAGTTACTAAAGGCGGGACGCGATGTATCTGACAGAGACTCACATTCAGGTGCGCGACATGGCGCGGACCTTCGCGGACGAGGTGATCCGCCCGGTGGCCGAGGAGCTGGACCGCGAGGAAAAGTTCCCCGCCGGGCTTTATGACGAGATGGCCAAGCTGGGCCTGTTCGGCATCGGCGTGCCCGAGGCGCTGGGCGGGCCGGGGTTCGATACGCTGACCTATGCGTTGGTGATGGAGGAACTGTCGCGTGGCTATGCCTCGGTCGCCGATCAGTGCGGGCTGCTGGAGCTGATCACCACGCTTCTGGTGCGGCATGGCTCCCCGGCGCAGCAAGGCCTGATCCCGGCGATGCTGGCGATGCAGACCAAGGTGGCCTATTGCATCACCGAGCCCGAGGCCGGGACCGATGTCTCCGGCATCCGCACCACGGCGGTGGCGGATGGCGACGGTTGGGTGCTGAACGGCGGCAAGATCTGGATCCACAACGCGCCGGTCGCCGATCTTGGTTTTGTGCTTGCCCGCACCGACAAGGAGGCCGGCAACCGCGGCATGTCGATCTTCATCGTCGACCTTCATGCCGCAGGGGTCACGCGCGGCCCGAAGGAACACAAGATGGGGCAAAGGGCCAGCCAGGTCGGCGCCCTGACCTTCCAGGATGTCCGCCTTGGCCCGGATGCCCTGCTCGGCACCGCCGGGCGCGGTTTTCACATGATGATGTCGGTCTTGGACAAGGGCCGGGTCGGCATCGCCTCACTCGCCGTGGGGATCACCCAGGCCGGGCTGGAGGCCGCGGTGGATTATGCCGGGCAGCGCAAGCAGTTCGGCAAGGCCATCGCGGAGTTTCAGGGCGTCCAGTGGCTTCTGGCCGATATGGCCAAGGATCTTGAGGCGGCGCGCCTGCTGGTCCACTCGGCGGCGGTCAAGATCGACCGGGGCGAGGATGCCACCAAGTCCTGTTCCATTGCCAAATGCTTTGCCGGTGACATGGCGGTGGCGCGCACGGCGGATGCGGTGCAGGTCTTTGGCGGCTCGGGCTATATCCGCGGGTTCGAGGTGGAGCGGCTCTACCGTGATGCCAAGATCACCCAGATCTACGAGGGCACCAACCAGATCCAGCGCATGATCATCGCGCGCGAGCTTCTGAAGAAGGGCGCAAGGGCATGAGCGGTCCGGTCGCCCTCGTCACCGGGTCTTCGCGCGGCATCGGCCTTGCCGCCGCCAAGGCGCTGGCCCGTGAAGGCTTTGCCGTGGCGCTGAACGGCCCGTCCGACGATGCCGAACTGCGCGCCGCCGTGGCGGAGGTTTCCGCCCTCGGCCCCTGTGTCGCAGCGCCGTTCGATGTGTCAAACCTCGCCGCCCATGATGCGGCGCTGGCTTCGGTGGAAGCCGCACTTGGCCCCCTGACCACCCTGGTCAACAATGCCGGGGTTGGCGTCCTCAGCCGGGGGGATCTGCTGGCGGTGTCCGAGGCCAGCTGGGACCGCTGCCAGACCGTGAACGCCAAGGCGATGTTCTTCCTGTCGCAGGCTTTCGCCAGGCGCCTTCTGTCGCGGCATCGCGCCGCCCTCTTTCACGCGATCATCAACGTCACCTCCTCCAACGCGATGGCGGTCGCTGTCCAGCGCGCCGAATATTGCGCCTCCAAGGCCGCGGCGGCGATGGTGTCCAAGGCGCTGGCCGTCCGGCTCGGCCCGGAGAACATTGCCGTCTACGATGTGCAGCCCGGCCTGATCGCCACCGAAATGACCGCCCCCGTCATCGCGGCCTATGCCAAGCGCGCGGAAGAGGGCCTGACCCTCTTCCCCCGCGTCGGCACCCCTGCGGAGATCGGCGCCATCATCGCCTCGCTTGCCACCGGCAGGCTTCCCTACACCACCGGACAGGTGATCTCGGCCGATGCCGGGATGCTTGTCCCGCGCTTTTGAGGTGCGCCCATGAAGATTGCCCTTCCTGATCAGACCGGCCGGATGGTGGATTACACGCTGACCGGAACGCCCATAGATGCGGCGAAACTGGGGCCTGATCCGGCCCGCGTGGTCTATTCCGCCGCCCATGTCGTGGCCGACCCCTTCACCGCGAACGACCCGAGCGGCCGCGCCACCGTCGACTGGGCGAAGACGATGGAATTTCGCCGCTATCTGGCAGGACTTGGCCTTGGCATTGCCGAGGCGATGGACACCGCCCAACGCGGCATGGGCCTCGACTGGCCCGGCGCGCTGGAGCTGATCCGCCAGACCCGCACCGAACTGCCCGAGGCTCTGGTCGCCAATGGCTGCGGCACCGACCACCTGCCGCCGGGGGCCTACACGCTCGATCAGGTCAAGGCCGCCTACCTGATGCAGGTCGAGGCGATCCAGTCGCTGGGCGGCCGCATCATCCTGATGGCCAGCCGCGCCCTGGTGCAGGCCGCCAAGGGGCCGGAAGACTACATCAAGGTCTATTCCGAGGTCCTTGCCGCTTGCGATCAGCCCGTCGTGCTGCACTGGCTGGGCGATATGTTCGACCCGGCCCTCGCCGGCTATTGGGGGGCTGCGACGTTCGAGGACGCGCTGGAAACCGCGCTTGCGGTGATCAGTGCCAATGTCGCCAAGGTGGACGGCATCAAGATTTCCCTCCTCGACAAGGAGAAGGAGATCCGGATGCGCCGCCGCTTGCCAAAGGGCGTCAAAATGTACACCGGAGATGACTTCAACTACCCCGAGCTGATCGAGGGCGATGCGCAGGGATATTCCCACGCGCTTCTGGGCATCTTCGACCCCCTGGCCCCGGCTGCCGCCTACGCGGTGACCAAGCTGGACGCGGGGGATGCAGCGGCCTTCCGCGCCACGCTGGACCCGACCGTGCCGCTGGCGCGGCTGATCTTCCGCGCGCCGACCCAGTTCTACAAGACCGGGGTGGTCTTCCTCGCCTGGCTCAACGGCTTTCAGGACCATTTCATCATGCTGAACGGCGCGCAGGCGATGCGGCCCTTGCCCTATTTCACCGAGACCTTCCGGTTGGCGGATGGCTGCGGCTTGCTGCGCGACCCCGATCTTGCGGTGCGGAGGATGAAGACCCTCCTCGGCCTTTATGGCGCATGATGCGGGACTTTTCGCAAGATCACAGGGCCCTCGCCCTCAACACGGCCACGTTGGGCCATAACATCGACGGCAAAGGTGCCGGATGGTCGCCCGAACGGGTGATCGACGCCTGCGCCGAACGCGGCTTTGGCGGGATCGTCTTCTGGCGCCGCGAGATCGGGACACGGGCGTTCGAGATCGGCACAAGGGCAAGGCTGGCCGGGCTTGAGGTCGCAGGCCTCTGCCGCACGCCCTTTCTGGTCGGACCCATGGCGCCCAAGGGGCGCGCCGCGGTGATGGATGACGTCTTCGCCGCCATCGACATGGCGGCGGCGCTGCAGGCAAAAGTCCTGACCATCGTCGTCGGCGGTGTCGAACCCGGCACCAAGGGCGTCAGCGAAAGCCTGAAACTGGTGACCGACCGCGTCGCCGAAGCCGCCACCTATGCCGCCGCCCGCGATGTTCGGCTGGCCCTGGAGCCTTTGAACCCGGTCTATGGCGGCAACCGTTCCTGCCTGACCACGACCCGCGATGCGCTCGACATCTGCGATGCGATCGGGGCGCCCAACCTTGGCGTGGCGATTGATGTCTATCATGTCTGGTGGGACACCGACCTGCCGCGCCAGCTGCTCAGGGCCGGCGGGCGGATCTTCGGCTACCACCTTTGCGACTGGCTGGCCGACACGCAGGACGTGCTTCTCGACCGCGGCATGATGGGCGACGGCGTGGCCGACCTGAAAGCGCTGCGGCAAGCGGTGGAGGGGGCGGGCTATCGGGGCTCTTGCGAGGTTGAAATCTTCAGTGCCGCGAACTGGTGGCTGCGTGATCCGGCCGTGGTGCTGGATGTGATGGTCCAGCGGTTCCGCACTGTCTGCTGAAAGGGAAGCGCGATGAAGGTTCTAGTGCCTGTCAAACGTGTGATCGACTACAACGTGAAGGTTCGCGTGCGTGCGGACGGGTCCGGTGTCGATCTTGCGAATGTGAAGATGTCGATGAACCCCTTCGACGAGATCGCGGTGGAAGAGGCGATCCGCTTGAAGGAAAAGGGGATTGCGACGGAAGTCATCGTCGTGTCGATCGGCGTCAAGCAGGCGCAGGAGACCTTGCGGACCGCTCTGGCGATGGGCGCCGACCGTGCGATCCTGATCGAGGCTACCGCCGACGTGCAGACCGATATCGAGCCCCTCGCCGTGGCCAAGCTGCTGGCGGACGTGGTGGCGGCAGAGGCGCCGGGTCTGGTGCTGTGCGGCAAGCAAGCCATTGATAACGATATGAATGCGACGGGGCAGATGCTTTCGGCGCTTCTGGGCTGGGCGCAGGGTACTTTCATTTCCGAACTGGCCATTGCCGACGGCAAGGCCACCGTGACGCGCGAAGTCGATGGCGGGTTGCAGACCATTGCTGTCACTCTGCCGGCGGTTCTGACCGTTGACCTCCGCCTGAACGAGCCGCGCTACGCCTCTCTGCCCAACATCATGAAAGCCAAGGCAAAACCGCTGGCGATCAAGACCCCGGCCGACTTCGGCGTCGATGTCGCCCCGCGTCTGACCGTCTTGAAGACGGTGGAGCCGGCAGGCCGCAAGGCCGGCGTCAAGGTCGGCTCGGTGGACGAGTTGATCGCCAAACTCAAAGACGAAGCAGGGGTGCTCTGATGGCCGTTCTTCTGATTGCCGATGTGAATGACGGCCACCTTGCGACCGACGCCCTGGCCAAGACCCTGGCCGCCGTGACCACGCTGGGCGAGGTCCATGTGCTGGTCGCGGGCACGGGGGGTGACGCCGCTGCGGCTGAGGCTGCGACCCTGCAAGGTGTGGCCAAGGTGCTCTTCGCCGACGACCACGCCTATTGCCACGCCATGGCGGAAGCGACTGCCGCACTCGTGGTGGGGCTCGCCTCTGGCTACAGCCATATCTGTGGGGCCTCGACGGCGGCCAACAAGAACGTGCTGCCCCGCGTGGCGGCSCTKCTSGACGTGATGGTCCTGTCGGACGTGACCGCCGTGATCGACGCCGAGACCTTCGAGCGCCCGATCTACGCCGGCAACGCCATCCAGACGGTGAAATCCTCGGACGCGACCAAGGTCTTCACCGTGCGGACCGCGGGCTTCACCGCCGTCGGCACCGGCGGCGCGGCTGCGGTCGAAAAGATCGGCGGCCCGGGCGCCAATGCGCTCTCCGCCTGGGTCGAGGACCGTGTGGCGACCTCCGACCGGCCCGAGCTGACCTCGGCCGGCATCGTGGTCTCGGGTGGCCGTGGCGTGGGCTCGAAAGAGTCCTTCGACCTGATCGAAAAGCTGGCCGACAAGCTGAACGGCGCCGTCGGTGCCTCCCGCGCGGCGGTCGACAGTGGCTATGCCCCGAACGACTGGCAGGTCGGCCAGACCGGCAAGGTCGTGGCGCCGAACCTCTATGTCGCGGTCGGCATCTCGGGCGCCATCCAGCACCTTGCGGGCATGAAGGATTCCAAGGTTATCGTCGCCATCAACAAGGATGACGAAGCCCCGATCTTCCAGGTCGCCGATTACGGCCTCGTCGCCGACCTCTTCACCGCCGTGCCCGAGCTGATCGAAAAGCTCTGACCTCTCCGGTAGCAACTGTCTTTCAGGCTTTGGTTTGGTTGTAGTCTTTGCCTGTTTTGACCATTGCGTTGAGAATTGTCAGGAGTTTTCTTGCGCAGGCGATGATGGCGACTTTTGTCGGTTTTCCGGCGGCGGCGAGTCGTGCTCTGAAGGCTTTGATGTTCGGATCGTGGCGTGAGGCGATGAGGCCGGCCAGGTAGAGGCTGCGTCTGATGGCGGGTCGCCCGCCCCAGATGCGGCGTTTGCCGCGCAG